>NZ_AWUO01000010.1:0-60024 GCF_000499185.1 Bifidobacterium sp. A11 | reverse complement strand
CTCCGGCGCTGACCTGCACGTAGGTGAAGTCCTCCGGCAGGTCTGGGTACGTGTTGCGATCGGGTGTCTTCACCCTGCCCGGCGTATTCCGATAGTCGGTGTTTGTCCCGTCGCCGAGCTGGCCAGAGCCGTTGGATCCCCAGGCGTAGGCGTTCCCGTCGCTGCCCACCGCCAAGGAGAAACCATAGCTGGGGTTTGCTGATCCGCTGATCTGGCTGAATCTGATGCCGCGGCTGGCGTTGTCTGGCGGGGTGATGGTCGTGGGTTCCCTGCCCAGCTGGCTGCCCTTGTCGGGGCTGATGCTCCACTTGGTGTTCCGGCCTGCCGGCGTCCAGTGGGCGGCCAGGGTCAGGTCCTTGTCGACGGGCCTGCTGAAATCGTAGGCGACCTGACCGGTGAACCATCCGTCGAATAGGAAGCCTTCCCGCGCCGGGTCGGGGGAGGGCCGCTTCGCCCTCCCGTATGGGGCGGGGACGGTCTGGTCCGCTGGTTTCGGGTTTCCGCCTCCCGTGTCGAAGCGGACCGTGAACGCGGATCGTTGTCCGGCGCCTCTGGTCAGCGGCTGGTCGACCGTGTACGCAAGGCTCCTGGCGAAAGGCTGCCCGTCCTGCCTGCCCGTGATAAGGATGGCGGCCGGCCCGGGCTTATGGTCGGGCATGCCCGCCTGCCAGGAGCCGTTGCTCCTGCTGAGCGGCAATGCGTGGCCGTCCAGGCTGGCTGATTCCAAGGTGGGCGCCTGGACGGTGCCTAGCCTGACGGGTTTGCCGGGCTGGCCCTGCCCGTCCAGGCTCCACGCGAGCACGCCGCCCTGCCTGCTGACGGCGCTGATCCTGCCGCCGGCAGCGGCGGCCCGCACGTACTGCTGGCTCCCGTCGTCTGCGCGCTTGGGGGTCTTGCCGGGCTGCCAGGCCCAGACGTGGCCGTCCGCATCAGTGATGGCGGCCTGGTCCTTGTTGGCGGCGGTCGAGCTGGCCTGCGCGCCGTCCGGCAGGCTGAGCTGGATCATGGCGGCAGTGCCGTCTGGCAGGTACCGGGCCTGCCCGTCCGCGTCCAGGAGGAGGAACCCCTGGCTGAGGGCCTGGGCTTGGACGATGCGCATGCCCGGGTCCTGCTTGACGCGTGCGGGCTTGGCTTTCCCGGTCTTGCTCATCTCCCAGGTCCAGGCTAGCCCGTCAGCGTCCACGATGAGCGCCTGGCTGGCGGAGGCCGCAGCGGTGACGGCCTGCGCTTTCTCGGGCAGGCTGGCTGCGGCCTGCTCCAAGAATTTCGGGTTCAGGCTTTGGCTGTCGGCCTGGCTGGTCCGGAAAGCGTGGATTTGTCCTTGTTGGTCCACGGCCAGGAGCCGATTATCGTTCATGCTGATGCTGGTGAACCCGGCATCCTTGCCGGTGTCGAGGATCACGGGTGTTGCTTGTTGGCTGTTCCAGGTGTAGATGTGCTGGTCTGATCCTAATGCGGCCTGCGATCGGCTGTCGGCTGCAACCTGCAGGTAGTGGAACCCGTCGGATGCTTGGGCGGGGGAAGGCACCTGTTTGGGCGTGCCGTCCTGCGTCCAGGTGTGGATGCGGCCGTCGCCGGCCAGGCCGAGGAACCGGTCTCCAGCGGCGTGGATGCTGGCGAATTGAGGTTCCTGCCTGTGGGGCGGGCTGATGGTCAGCCGGGCGCCGGAGGCGGGACCATGGTCAGGGTTCAGCGTCCAGTCCGTGGTTTTCGACCATTGGGCTTTCAGGGTCGTGTCCTGGAGGATGGGGGTCCGGAGGTCGAAAGGCTGGCCGTCAAGCGTCCACCCGTCGAACCGGAAGCCTTCACGCTGAGGGTTCTGTTGCGGGGGAGCGGCGAGGGTGCCGGTTTTCACGGTTGACTGGGTGGGCTTGTTTCCATCAACCATGTCGAAGCGTACTACGTGCGTGGCTTGATTATCCGTCTTGCCAGATGGTTTGGCAGGAGCGGCGTCTGTGCTGCCGGGTGTTCCCGTCGTCGATGACGGGGGTTCTGGTGTGGGGCTTAATGGTGTGGTTGGTTGTATTGGCGAGGGCGAGGATAGCGGGGTGTCTGGTGTGTTGCTGGGGAGAGTGCCGGGGGTTTGCTCAGCTACGCGAGGGGTCTGACCGACCCCCCCCCCCGGTGTGGATGGGAGCGTCCGCCTGGGCGGATGCGACGCCCAAGCCGGCCAGCATTCCCAGCAGGACGGTCATCATCGCCAGGATGCGGCGCAGACGGGAAACCAGATGCATCAAACCAAAACCCCTTCACCAGACACCAAGCGGTATCAACACCGCCTGTTTATCAAAGTTCTGCCTGCCAGCGCCAACCCTGCATCGGATTGCATGAGTTATTGGCGCAAGCCAGCCGTCTTCTCGACATCCCCCGCCTTTCACCCTACCACCCAGCCAGCAAAGAACACACGAGATGCAAATGCACGGCGGTGGGCCTTAAGCAACAACTGATCCCATCTTGCCTGGCAGATAGAATGAACAGACAACACGTCACGGCCGCTGATCGGCCGATAAGGAGCATGACTATATGACCGGAAACGTTACCGACACCGTCATCACCCTCAACAATGGGGTCAGCATCCCCCAGCTGGGTCTCGGAGTCTTCCAAACACCTGATGGCGAGGCCACCAGCCAGGCCGTCACCTGGGCCCTGCAGGCGGGCTATCGCCACATCGACACAGCCATGATCTACGGCAACGAGCAGTCCGTGGGGGAGGGGCTGCGCCGCTCCGGGGTTGACCGGCGGGATGTCTTTTTGACCACCAAGCTCTGGAATGACGACATCCGTGCAGGGCGGGCCAAGGAAGCCTTCAAGGAGAGCCTGGACCGGCTGGGAGTGGACTACCTGGACCTCTACCTGATCCACTGGCCCGCCAAGGGCTGGCAGCAGGCCTGGGAGGACATGGAGGAGCTCTACACCCAGCGGCGGGTGCGGGCCATCGGGGTCTGCAACTTCCAGAAGCACCACCTGGACGAGCTGCACACCATCAGCGGCACCAAGCCGGCGGTCGACCAGATCGAGTCCTCGCCCCAGTTCGTCAACGACGACCTGATCGACTACTGCCATGGCACCCTGCGTGTGGACGTGGAGGCCTACAGCCCCCTGGGCGGCACCGGCGGCAACCTGCTGGCCGACCCCAGGCTCAAGGCCATGGCCGAGCGCTACGACCGCTCCCCGGCACAGATCGTGCTGCGCTGGCACCTGCAGCGCGGGGTCATCGTCATCCCCAAGTCCACCCACAAGGAGCGGATCGAGCAGAACGCGCAGGTCTTCGACTTCGAGCTGAGCGATGAGGACATGAAGGCCATCACCGCCATGAACAGGGACGAGCGCACCGGCGCGGATCCCGACAACTTCGACTTCTGAGGGATGGTGGTACAGGAGGAGACCCGACCTTGAAGGCGGGGCCTCCTCCTGGGACCCGGCGGAAGCCCCAACCCTTCCACCTGGCCTGGTCTCTATGGTAAAGGATTTGTGACGATTCAGCTAATCGGCATTGCCGCTGATGGCTTCGTCGTCGGCCTCCTGCTCCTGGGGCGAACCTGAGATGTCGCGGTGGATGGACTGCATCTGCACCTCGATGTTCTGCAGGGAGCGGGCGCAGTCCAGCAGGGTCTGCGAATGCTCGGCCAGGCGGGCGTCGGGCAGGTCGGACTTGTAGCGCAGCTGGTGCTCCAGGGAGGCCCAGTAGTCCATGGCGATGGTGCGGAACTGCACCTCGACCGGCGTGTAGTGGGGGCCCGAGGTCAGGAAGACCGGCACGGCGTAGATGACGTGCAGGCTGCGGTAGCCGTTCATCTTGGGGTTGCGTATGTAGTCCTTGACCCTCAGCACCTGGATGTCCGACTGGTCGGAGAGGTAGCGGGAGACCGAGTAGACGTCGTCCCGGTAGTTGCAGATGACGCGCACGCCGGCCACGTCGAAGATGTGATCGCGCACCGAGGGGATGGTGACGGGCAGGTTCTTGCGGTGCAGCTTGCCGATCAGGGAGTCCACGCTCTTGAGCCGGCGCTCCATGTGGTGGATGGGGTTGTGGCTGAACCGGACCTGGAATTCCGTGTCCAGCACGTCCAGCTTGGTCGAAATCTCGTACATGGCCCCCTCGTAGGTCTGCATGAGATTGACGAATTCCGTTATCTCGTCGATGTCCAGCTTGGGACGGTCCTTTTCGTCCAAGTCCGACAGTCGCTGCTTCATTTCGGATGCGCTCATGGCACTGTTACGGTCGAGTATCACATGAACCTCCCATGCCGCCGTTCGTAACCATGACTCATGGTACGCACAGGCCCCGATGGCCGCGGGACCCGACCTGCGCATACAATCATGGCTTATGGAAGCAGGCGAGGGCATGAGCGCGACCGCTCAGCGTAAGGACAGCAGGGGCGTCTACTATGTGCGGACCCTGGGCTGCCAGATGAACGAGCATGATTCCGAGCGGATCGCCGGGGTGCTCCGGGCCAAGGGCTACCAGCAGGCCACGCCCGAGCAGGTCCGCGCGCGCGAGGTGGACGTGATGGTGCTCAACACCTGCGCCGTGCGCGACAACGCCACCCAGCGCATGTACGGGACCATCGGGCGCTGGCACAGGTTCAAGCAGCACAAGCCCGACACGCGCATCGCTGTGGGCGGCTGCATGGCCCAGAAGGACCGGGAGCGGATTGTGAAGGCGGCGCCCTGGGTGGATGCGGTCTTCGGCACCAGGGACATCGGCTCGCTGCCCGGGCTTTTGGACAAGGCCCGCAAGGACGGGCGGCCCCAGGTGGGGGTTACGCAGGAGCTGCGGGATCTGCCCGGGCGGCTGCCGGCGGTCAGGGCCTCGCGCTCGCAGGCCTGGGTGTCCATATCGGTCGGCTGCAACAACACCTGCACCTTCTGCATCGTGCCCTCGGTGCGCGGACGGGAGCGGGACCGGTCCATGGAAGACATCCTGCAGGAGGTTGAGGACTGCGTGCGCTCCGGGGCCCGCCAGGTGACCCTGCTGGGGCAGAATGTCAACTCCTACGGCTGGTCCACGGGGGACCGCTACGCCTTCGCCCGGCTCCTGCGTGCCTGCGGCCGGGTGCCCGGGCTGGAGCGGATCCGCTTCACCTCGCCCCATCCGGCGGCCTTCACCGACGATGTGATCGCCGCCATGGCCGAGACGCCCACGGTCATGCACCAGCTGCACATGCCCCTGCAGTCGGGCTCCGACCGGATTCTGCGGGCCATGAGGCGCTCCTACCGGTCCCAGCGCTTTCTGCAGATCCTGGACAAGGTGCGGGCCGCCATGCCCGATGCCCTCATTACCACCGACATCATCGTGGGATTCCCCGGGGAGACCGAGGAGGACTTCCAGGCCACCATGGACGTGGTGCGCCGGGCGCGCTTCTCGTCGGCCTTCATCTTTGAGTATTCGCCCAGGCCCGGCACCCCGGCCGCCCGCATGCCCCAGCTGCCCAAGGCCGTGGTCCAGGACCGGTTCGAGCGGCTGCAGGCCCTGCAGGAGTCCATCACCATGGAGCATATGCAGGACTTTCTGGGCAAAGAGGTGGAGGTGCTGATCGGCGACGGGCACGGCCGGCATGACGGCAGCACCCACCGGGTGACCGGGCACGAGCGCACCGGGGTGCTGGTCCACGTGGGTGTGCCCCAGGGGATGCCTGCGCCAAAGCCCGGGGATCTCGTGACCTGCACCGTCACCCAGGCCGGGCCCCACTATTTGATCGCTGACCCGGATCCCCGGGCGGGGCAGGTCTATGACATCCGCTGAACCCCGCATCATCTCCATCGTGGGTCCCACAGCCTCGGGCAAGACCGCCCTGGGCGTGGCCCTGGCACAGGCTCTCCAAGCCCGCGGGCAGGAGGCTCATATCGTCAATGCCGATGCCTACCAGATGTACCGGGGGATGGACGTGGGCACGGCCAAGCCTTCGGCAGGGGAGCGGCAGGCGGTGGTCCACCACCTGATCGACATCATCGAGCCGGAGGAGGCCATGAGCGTGGCCCGCTTCCAGGCCATGGCCCGGTCCCTGATAGCCGACCTGCGGGCGCAGGGAATCCGGCCGATCTTGGTCGGCGGCTCCGGGCTCTATACCCGGGCGGTCATCGACGATCTGTCCTTCCCCGGCACCGACCCGGCGGTCAGGGCCAGGCTGGAGGAGCGGGCCCAGGAGGAGGGACCCGGGCTGCTCTTCCGCCAGCTGCAGGAGCGGGACCCGGAGGCTGCGGCCCGGATGGATCCCCGGAATGTGCGGCGGACCGTGCGGGCTCTGGAGGTCATGGAGATCACCGGACGGCCCTATTCGGCCAGCCTGCCCCGATACCGCTACCTGCTGCCCGCCCTGCAGCTGGGGCTGGACCTGCCCCGGGAGGAGCTGGATCGCAGAATCGACCGACGCACCCAGGCCATGCGCGACCAGGGGTTGGTCGATGAGGTGAGCCGGTTGCGCAACCGCCTGGGGACCACGGCCTCACGCGCCCTGGGCTATCAACAGATTCTGGACTACCTGGACGGCCGCACCGACCTGGATGCCGCCTTCGAACTGATAGCGCAGAAGACCAAGCGCCTGGCCCGCAAGCAGATGGGCTGGTTCGGCCGGGATCCGCGCATCCACTGGCTGAATGCCCTGGCTCCGGACCTGGCCCGGCAGGCCCTGGACCTGGTGGACCAGGCCGACCAAGGCTGCTTCGACCAGGCGGACGCCCAGGCCGACCAGTCGGACCAGGGGAGGGTGACCAGACACCATTTGGGCGCGCTTTGACTTCAAGTACTTGAAGTTCCTAGGCTGGACGGGTATGACCACCATCATGCAGCCCCAGGCTGAAACCCAGACCGACCAAACCCAGACCGCCCAGGAATCCGGGCCCTGGTACACCATCCGCCAGGCCTCGCTCATGTCGGGGATGCCGGAGACCACCCTGCGCTATTACGAGACCATCGGCATCATTCCGCCCATCGCCAGGGACCCCTCGAGCGGCCACCGCTGCTACAGCCAGGAGGATCTGGACCTGCTGGAGACCATCTCCTGCCTGAGCGCCACGGGCATGTCCCTGGAGCACATGCGGGAGTATCTGGGCAACCGTGCCGCGGGAGCCCAGGCCGCCGGACGGCAGATCGAACTCCTGGACGAGCAGGGGCGGCGGCTGGACCAGCGGATGGCCGACCTGCAGGCGCGGAAGCGCTATGTGCAGCTCAAAATACAATACTGGGGTCACGTCCGCGACCACGACCAGGCCGGGGCGACAGAACTGATCAACCAGAGTGCCCAGATCATCGAGGCCGCCAAGCGCAGCGGCAACGAGCGGCTGCTGGGCTGAGGCTGCTGGGCTGAGGGTGTCGGCTCAGTGGGCTGGGCCCTGGTCCCAACCGGCGATCAGAAATATTCGGGTTGGGTTGACCGGGCGGACCATGCCCGCGATCAGGGCCTGCAGGTCGTCGATGTTGCCCCGAAGCGCTTGCTGGAGGACCCGGCGGTGGGCGGTCGGATCAGCCCGTCCCCAGTCCAGGTCCCAGCCGGCATCGTGGGACAGGCGTGACAGGAAGATGCGCAGGGTCATGCCGTCACAGTCGGTAAAGGGATGCAGGTAGGAGAGCTCGTCGTAATAGTGGGCCAGGCGTTCCACGAAGACCGGACGGTCCAGGCTGGCCAGGTTGCGTTCGGCCGCCAGCTCCTGGCCGATGGCTGCCGCTCCCTGCTCCAGCATGGCCGCCGGGTACAGGCTGGCGTCGTCCTCTGGTTGAGGTCGGCGCAGCGCTCGCTCTTCCGGCAGGCTGGGCAGCAGCCGGCGGTGGATGGCCCGCAGCTCTGCAAGATCGCCCTCGGTCGCCCAAGGCCGCTGACAGACCAGGATGGTTCGCAGAAAGAGGGCATCCACATTGGCGTTCGTACTATTGCTCTGGGCTTCCAAGCGTCGGGCTGTGTCGGCCAGTGCCTCAGTCTGCTTCCTGCCGGCCATGAAGTCGCTGGCTGCCTGCAGGGCTGAAGGACCGGGATGACGGTCATCCAGAAGCAGGTTGCGCAAGGCGAAGGCCACAGCGCTCTGACGTTCGGCTGGTGTCATGCCAACGATGCTAGCCCTGGCGGCCCCCCGTCTGAAAGAGTTGTGCACACTGACCCGGCGGGCCCGATGCGGACCGGGGTTCTGGGTAGGCTGAAAGGGTTATGACACGTAAGCAGCAAGCAGACGCACGCGGTCGCGGCCGGACCGCATCCAAGGACAGCCAGGACCCGGAACCTTTCTGGCACAAGGCCTTGCTGGCCCTGCCCCGGGGCCTGGGGTCCCTGGTGCGCGCCGTGGCCGGCAAGAACGGCGACAACTCCGCCTACCGCAAGGACGGGCTCTGCTTTGTGCTGGTCATTCTGGCCGTGCTCTTCTGCGCCAGTGAATGGTTCCGAGTGAACGGCTTCCTGGGACGGGGACTGCATGCCCTGGCTGCGGGCGTTCTGGGCCTCTGCAGCATCATCCTGCCGGTGGTCCTGCTCTTCGCGGCCTTCCGGCTGGTCTGCTACACCGGGCGCGAGGCGGGCAACCTGCCTGTGGTGGGCGGCCTCATGGTGGTGCTCTGGTCGGTCTGCTCCATTCTGGATGTGCTCATGGCTTCGGACCATCGTGGTTTCGACATGAGGGCCATCAGCGGCTCAGGCGGCCTTCTGGGGTTCTTCCTGGGTTCGCCTCTGGCCTGGGGGCTGTCCAAGGTCTTCGCCGTCATCATTTTCGTCCTCGTGGCTATTTTCGGCCTCTTCATCACCTTCAGATTCCATATGAGCGACCTGGTTGCCTTGCTGCGCGGCAAGAGGACCCAAGCCTCGGGCTCGGCTCAGGCGCAGACCGCTCCCAACGAGGTCAGGCTGGGCGATGACACCCTGCCCCTGGCGCCCGGCGTGCCCACCCACGAGGAGCAGGATCAGGAGGATGCCCAGGATTCCGGCCGAGGCGGGGTGGCCGGCTGGTTCAGTCGCTTGCTGCATGGCCGCATCGGCAAGGACACGGACACCCATCTTGAGCGTTACGAGGCTGACGAGCCCTTCTCCCAGGCGGCTTCGCTGGAGGGGGCTGACCAGGCCGACCAGGGTGATCAGGTGTCCACGCAGAACATGCCCGCGGTGGAGGCCCCGGCCACGGCCGCCCTTCTGGATGCCAGGGAGCAGGGGCACCCCAAGGTGGATCCGGCTGCCCTGTCCGGCGTGGGGGCCTCGGATCCTTGGGCCGCTGCCGCTGCTGCGGCCGACACCGTGCAGATGGATGCCCAGCCCGCTCCGGCCGCAGGGAACGAGGCTGCTGGCGCTCAGGCTGCAGAAGCGTCAGGTTCCTCAAACGACCGCCAGGTGGACGAAAGCCGGCCCTACGTGCTGCCCAGCACGGACCTGCTGGTCAAGGGCAAGCCCCATGCGGTCAGGACCTCGGCCAACGACGCGGTCATCAAGGCCCTGCAATCGACCTTCCAGCAGTTCGACGTGGACGCCAAGGTGGTCGGTTTCCTGCGCGGCCCCTCGGTCACCCAGTACGAGGTGGAGCTGGGCCCGGGCGTCAAGGTGGAGAAGGTCACCAACCTTCAGCGCAACATCGCCTACGCGGTGGCCAGCTCGGACGTGCGCATCCTGTCGCCCATCCCGGGCAAGTCGGCCATCGGCATCGAAATTCCCAACGTGGACCGCGAGATCGTCCACCTGGGCGACGTGCTGCGCTCCGACAAGGCCAAGCAGGACGACAACCCCATGATGACCGCCGTGGGCAAGGACGTGGAGGGCCACTATGTGACCGCCGACCTGACCAAGATGCCCCACCTGCTGGTGGCCGGCGCCACGGGTTCGGGCAAGTCCAGCTTCATCAACTCCATGCTGGTTTCGCTGATCATGCGGGCCACGCCGGAACAGGTCCGCCTGATCATGGTGGACCCCAAGCGCGTGGAGCTGAGCGCCTACGCCGGCATTCCCCACCTGCTCACGCCCATCATCACCGAACCCAAGAAGGCCGCCCAGGCCCTGGAATGGGTGGTCAAGGAGATGGACGCCCGCTACGACGACCTGCAGTTCTTCGGATTCCGGCACATCAAGGACTTCAACAAGGCTGTCCGCGAGGGCAAGGTCCACGCCCCCGCCGGCTCCAACCGCAAGGTGGCCCCCTACCCCTACCTGGTCGTGGTGGTCGACGAGATGGCCGACCTGATGATGGTGGCCAAGAATGACGTCGAGAGCTCCATTCAGCGGATCACCCAGCTGGCGCGTGCCGCCGGCGTCCACCTGGTCCTGGCCACCCAGCGGCCCTCGGTGGATGTGGTCACCGGCCTGATCAAGGCCAACATTCCCTCCAGGCTGGCCTTCGCCACATCGTCCTCAACGGATTCCCGGGTCATTCTGGATGCCACCGGCGCCGAGACCCTGATCGGCCAGGGCGACGCCCTCTTCCTGCCCATGGGCCAGGCCAAACCCACCCGCGTTCAGGGAGCCTGGGTTTCCGAGTCCGAGATCCGCAAGGCGGTGGATTATGTGCGCACCCAGCGCAAGCCCCACTACCGTGAGGACATCGAGCAGATGGCCGACAAGGCCGACCACAAGAACGAGATCCAGGAGGAGATCGGCGACGATATGGACGAGCTGCTCCAGGCGGCCGAGCTGGTGGTGACCACCCAGTTCGGATCCACCTCCATGCTCCAGCGCAAGCTGCGTGTGGGCTTCGCCAGGGCGGGGAGGCTGATGGACCTGCTGGAGTCGAGGGGAATCGTAGGGCCATCGGAGGGTTCCAAGGCCCGCGAGGTGCTCATCCAGCCGCCGCAGCTGCAGCAGGCCCTGGCCTTCATCCGAGGCGACGCCCCCTCCATGGATCCCGCCCCGGATGAGCAAGCGCAGGGCTGAACATCGGCCCAAAAAACTGGGCCTGGTCTACCGTTATGATGAAACTGCCGCCCGGCATCTCTTGCTGGACGGCCCGAGCGCACGAGTATCGCGTATAAGGAGTGGCAATGCAGGAGCATGCCGAGTCAGAGACCGGTCGTGAGAGGCGCAGGCTTCTCGAAGGATGGAATTCACCCCCAAACCTGGTCACTTACACCCGTATCCTCCTGGTCCTGGTCTTCATCGCCCTGGATCTGATGGCCGGTCCCTGGGGCGAGCGCAGGCCTGGCATGCGGTGGACCGCCGCTGTGCTCTTCATCCTCGCCGCCTCGACCGACAAGCTGGACGGGTGGCTGGCCCGCCGGTACAACCAGGTGACCGAGCTGGGCAAGCTCATGGATCCCATCGCCGACAAGCTGCTGATCTGTTCGGCGCTGATCGTGGCCTCCGTCTTCGGTGAGCTCTGGTGGTGGGTCACCGTGCTCTTCCTGGTGCGCGAGCTGGGCATCACCCTGCTGCGGGTCCTGGTCATCAACAAGCAAGGGCGGGTCATCGCCGCCTCCCAGGCTGGCAAGTACAAGACCCTGTTTGAATGCATCGGCCTGGGCATGCTCATGATGCCCCTGTCGGCCGTCTGGCCCTGGTACCTGGTGGCCACCCGTGTGGTCATTCTGGTGGCCCTGGCCCTCTGCCTCTACTCGGGAGCGGAATACGTGATGGGGATGCGGCGATGATCGGCAAGAGCGTGCAGGGACGTTGCGACGACCTGGCTGGACGGATCATCGACACCTGCCGTGACTCGGGCCTGCTGCTGGCCGCCGCCGAATCGCTGACCGGTGGGCTGCTGGCCGATGCCTTCGTCAGGATTCCCGGGGCCTCAGACGTCTTTCTTGGGTCGGCCGTCACCTACGACATCGCCGCCAAGGCCGCCATCCTCAAGGTGGACCAGGACCTGCTGGCCACCCAGGGTGCGGTCCATCCACGGGTCGCCCAGGAGATGGCCGAGGGCACGGCCAGGCTCTACACCAGGTCGGGGCACGAGGATACGGTCATTGGCATGGCCACTACAGGCGTGGCCGGCCCGGGCCCTGACGGGGACGATCCTGCCGGGCTGGTCTACATCGGTCTGGCCCTGCCCGTCCGGGTGATGGGTCGACGCATAGAGACCGGCCTGCAGTCCCACGCCTACCGGACCTATGCCTACGAGCTGCACCTGGATGGCGACCGCGAACAGGTGCGCCGGGGCACGGTCATGCGGATTCTGGACCAGCTGGATCGGGCCCTGCACTCGCGCGGCTGACGGCCTGATGTTCACAAGCCGATGCCGGACCTCGTGCATACGTGACCTTGGTCACAAAGCAAGCCTTTCGGGTTCCTCCCCTGGAATAATCCACCGGCTCGTCTGTTGGTCAGTGTGTAAGAAGTTGAACACGATAATGGCGAAAGGGGCTGCTATGGCCAGCACCGAGACCGTGATGACTCGAACCAACGATACCTATGATGTCAAGCCGGCCGCACCCGGAGTGGAGCGCAATGCGCGGGTTCGTGATCTGACGCCCGCCCAGCGTCGTGCCGTCGTCTTCGCCCAGCAGCAGGTGATCCGTGCCAAGGCTGCCAAGAAGGCCAAGGAGGAGCGCCAGGCCAACCTGAACAAGATGTGGATGGAGGAGGACGGCATGGAAGCTAGCCGTCAGCGGGCAGCCTCCAACAATGACGGCCGGGCCGTCACCCATACCGTCTCCCTGCGCGAGGCCCTGGGCCACGTGCTGCGCGAGCTGAGGACCAACGATCACAAGACCCTGCGTGAGGTCAGCGAGAAGGCCGGCGTGTCCCTGGGCTACCTGTCCGAGGTGGAACGCGGCCAGAAGGAGGCCAGCTCCGAACTGCTGAGCTCCATCGCCGACGCACTGGGTCTGGGTGTGCCACAGACCCTGCGGATGGTGGCGGACTACCTGGAGTCCACCCAGGAGTAAGCATGTCAGGTCCGGTCGGCTGACCCGGCGGACCGTTCTTGAGGGCGTCCGGTTCTGAGGAACCAGGCGCCCTCTTCTGCTGACTGTCGGTTGCTACCGTAGAAGGGTTGTGACAGGGTGGGTCTTGGACGAAAGGTGATGTCGGGTGCGTGAACGGGAATTCTGGCAGCTGCTGGAGGAGGTCTTCGGCCGGGTCTACGGACGCAGTCTGGCCCGTGATCAAAGGCTGACCGCCTTGGATGCCATGACCGTAATAGAGGCCCTGGATGCGGGTGTGGAGCCGCGCGTGGTCTGGAATGTGCTCTGCGATCAGATGGAGATTCCCGACTCCCGGCGCTGGGGGAAGGACCACAATGCGCCGCCCCTGCCGGCAGCCTGATCAGCGGGTTTTATCCTCCGCGAATTTATTTTCCATTCCAGGCGATTTTCGAACATTTGTTCGCATGGTCGGGTATACTGATACCCATGGTCCGGTGACCATCGGCACGTTCGACCACATCGGGCGCCGGGACCGCAGACAGGTTCCGACGGCGGATAGGCTGTCAATCGTGAGGTCGTCAATCAGGATGTCGTCATCGTGAGGTCGGTTACGAAGAAGGAGAGCCATATGGCACGTCAGAGCAACAGTGGCAAGGCGAAGAAGGAAGAAGAGGGCGGGATCGACCCCCGTCGCCAGGCAGCCTTGAACACGGCCCTCGCGCAGGTGGAGAAGAGCTTCGGCAAAGGTTCGGCCATGCGTCTGGGCGACAAGCCTGCCCAGGATGTGGAGGTCATTCCCACCGGGTCCCTGGCCTTGGACATGGCCCTGGGCATCGGCGGACTGCCCCGCGGCCGCATCGTCGAGATCTATGGTCCCGAATCCTCGGGCAAGACCACCCTGGCCCTGCACGCGGTGGCCAATGCACAGGCCGGCGGTGGAGTGGCGGCCTTCATCGATGCCGAGCACGCTCTGGATCCCGAGTACGCCAAGAAGCTGGGCGTGGACACGGACTCCCTGATCGTTTCCCAGCCGGACAACGGCGAGCAGGCGCTGGAGATCGCCGACATGCTGATCCGGTCGGGCGCCCTGGATGTCATCGTCATCGACTCGGTGGCCGCCCTGGTGCCCAAGGCCGAGATCGAGGGCGACATGGGCGACAGCCATGTGGGTCTGCAGGCCAGGCTGATGAGCCAGGCCCTGCGCAAGATGACCGGCGCCCTGTCCCAGGCCAACACCACAGCCATCTTCATCAACCAGCTCAGGGAGAAGATCGGCGTCTTCTTCGGCAGCCCGGAGACCACCACTGGCGGCAAGGCCCTGAAGTTCTACGCCTCGGTCCGCCTGGACATCCGCCGCATCCAGACGCTGAAGAACGGCGACGAGGCAGTGGGCAACCGCACCAAGGTCAAGGTGGTCAAGAACAAGATGGCCCCGCCCTTCAAGGTGGCCGAATTCGACATTCTCTACGGAGAGGGCATCTCCAAGGAGGGTTCGGTTCTGGACATGGCCCTGCAGACCAACATCGTCAAGAAGTCGGGATCCTGGTTCACCTACGAGGGCGATCAGCTGGGTCAGGGCAGGGAGAACGTCCGTCAGTTCCTCAAGGACAACCCCGGCCTGACCAAGGAGATCGAAGATAAGGTCAAGGTCGCCTTCGGCCTTATTCCTGCTCCTTCCGAGGACGACAAGGCCGATCAGGCTGATGCTGACCAAGGCAGCAAGGAAGACGATTCTGCTCCTGTCGACGTCAACACCACTGTGCCCACGGCCCAGGCTGCATGACCCGATGATCTCGGCCGAGGACTTCCTCAAGGAAAATCCGGTCCGACTGGCGCAGACCGAGGATCCTGCCGACTCCAGCACAGAGTCGAAGAATCCTCGGTCGGACCAGTTGCAGCCAGACCCCGCAGCTGCGCCTGCTTCATCAGATTCGGTGTCAGTCCTCGATCCTGCTCCTGAGCAGAAAGATGACAGCTTCAAGGAGGACAGCCGCCCAGTGCAGTCTCCTGTCCTGGGTCTTGGGCATGGCGCCCGATTCGGAGGCAGTCTGGAAGATGCAGACAGTGCTGCCAATGCCGATATGGGTGATGAATCCCTGGCAGGTCGCCATTCTCGTGGTCACCGTTCTGCTCGTGGTTCCGATAGAAGAACCCGCCGCCGTAGCCGTCGCCCACGTGCCGGCGGCTTTGGCGGCGGGTCCGCGCCTGCAGCTCCGCGAGCAGATGCCGATGATGCGGATGCTTGCCGGGAGGCTGCTCTGACCCTTTTGGATGCGGCAGCGCGTTCAAGCGGGGCTCTGGCCCGTCGCCTGGTCGACAAGGGGTTTGATACGAACGTGGTCGATCAAGTGATCGACAGGCTGACCAAGTTGGGTCTGGTGGATGACCGGGCCTATGCCCAGGATCTTCTGCGTTCCTGTCTGCATCGCACCATGGGGGAGCGGGGTGTGCTCTCGGAGATGACCCGCAAGGGTTTGGATCGGGGGCTGGCTGCGCAGGTGGTGGCCCAGGCCTCCCGTGAGGGGTTCTTCGTCGACTCCGCCTACGAGCTCGGTCGCAAGGTGGCCCGCAAAACAGCGGGACTTGATCTTAAAGTGCGCAAACGGCGATTCTGGAGTGCTGGATCCCGCAAGGGCCACTCTCCCGGCCTCCTCAACCAGGTGGCAGCCGACCTTTTCGTCTCTGACGACCCTCTCGATTGAGGTGTGTCATGGACTTATCGGTATCCAGAATGAAAGCATGCAAGGCAATATGCGGCTATGGCTGTTTCCCTGAACTGCTGCTCTTGTTCTAGATCTGTTAGAAGGTGAAAGTGTCGGATGCTCAAAAAGAGTGAACTTCTGCAGGAAAATGCAGCACTGATAGCCCTTCTTAGAACCATTGGCAAATCTCATGACACCTGGAGCTCCATCGCTGAAAAGGTTGCACGTCAGGGTAGTGCTATCCAGGTCTTTGAACATGAGCTTGACCCGCAGCATCATCGGCTGGATGACCCCGACGAGGATGACGAATATGGCGACCGCACTCAGATGATGCTGTTGGGAGAGGATGACGTACCGGTTACCACGCAACGTCGTGTACAGCTCCTGCAGGCCCACAAAGAGGCAGAAGCCTTGGTTCACAACTGGGAAAAGCATGGTTTGGATATGGTGTCGGTCCTCGACGAACGGTATCCGTTGAGCCTGCGTGAAGTCGTCGATATGCCTCCGTTTCTGTTTTCCAAGGGGCGTTTCCTCAGCCCCAATCAACAGGATTTAGGTGTCAGCGTCGTCGGTTCGCGCAATGCAGGACCGGAGGCCTTGCACTTCGCTTCTGATGTCGCAACAATGCTCGTGAGTAAAGGTCTGACTGTCATCGCCGGCCTGGCCCTGGGTGTGGATGCTGAGGCCCATCATCGTGCTCTGCAGGAGCATGGCCGTACGGTGGCTTTCATCGGTACGGGCATAGGGAAGTACTATCCTGCAAAAAATCGCCAATTGCAGGATCTTATCGGACGTAAAGGGCAGGTGTTTTCGCAATTTTGGCCTTGGCAGGAGCCTGCAAAGTGGACCTTTCCTGCGCGTAATGCCACTATGAGCGGCTACGGTATCGCTACGGTCATTGTTGAAGCCCATGAGTATTCCGGCACCCGTGTTCAGGCTCGGCAGGCTCAGCATCATGGCCGGCCGATCATAATTCGCGACGTTGTAGTTGACCATACGGAATGGGGCAATCGTTTGGCCCATAAGCCCAATGTTTATGTCGTATCCAACGTTGATGATGTGGCCAGGGCCATCAACTCGATACAGAGGGTCAATGGTGAGTTACGAGACGCAATCAAAGGTCTAATTGCCCAAGCCAGTGACTATGCCAAACGTGTCTTATTGGTCTGACTACAGCCGACCTTTAATAATCGCAAGCATCAAAGCAGCTGAGGGGAAGAAGATGAGACCTCTCATATACCCCGGGTTCTGTCATCGGCCGGATGAAAATCCGGACGACGGATGGCCATCCATCTCGACCTGACGTTGCCGCCAGGCTCTAGCGGCCTACCCGAAGGCGGGACGAGCAGCCCCTGAATGCCTTCTGCTTGGCCTTGCTCCCGATGAGGCTTGCCATGCGGTCGGCGTTACCGTCGACCCGGTGGTCTCTTACACCGCCGTTTCACCCTTGCCCGCCTTTAGAAGGCGAGCGGTCTGTTCTCTGTTGCGCTATCTCTCAGGTCGCCCTGGGCGGACGTTATCCGCCATCGTGCTCTGTGGAGCCCGGAAGTTCCTCAGCCCTTCCCAGGAGGAGGGGCCGCGGCCATCCGAGAGGTCTCGGGGATTCAGCATAGCGGAACTGAACGACCTGACCAACGGCCAGGATCCCGCTCTGGCCTCAAGCTCAATCAGTGAGTCAGCCCCGCTCTTCGGATACAATCGGAAGCACAGTCGATGGTGACCAAGTCCGCCATCGCACCAGCGGTTCGTCCGCTCACAAGTGCAAGGAGATTCCCATGGAGATCGTCATTACCGGTCGACATACCCAAATCAAGCAGCGGTTCCGCGATGTTGTGGACAGCAAGATGAACAGGGTGACGGCCATCGCCCCCGATGCCCAGCGCATCCAGGTCGTTCTGACACATGAAGGCAATCCCCGCCAGGCTGACAGCGCCAAGAGGGTGGAGCTCACGGTTCAGGCCGGCAAGACCGTGATTCGCGCCGAGGCCTCCAGCGCCGACGAGTTCAGCGCACTGGACATGGCCCTGGACAAGCTGACCCAGCGTCTGCGCCGGGTTCGCGACCGCCGCAAGGACCACCGCCGCGGACTGGAGCATCCGCCCCTGCCCGCCGATCTGCCCGTGGATGACCAGCCAGGCGATGAGGGCGATCAGGGAGACCAGGGCCAGGAGTCCAATCCCGACAACAGCGCCCAGAGCGCCGTGGCCTCGGACCTGGCTCCGGGCCAGTCGGTCGAGGTGCAGGTGGGGGACACCCCCATCGTCATCCGCCGCAAGCTGCACATCGCCGAGCCCATGAGCATCGACGAGGCCCTCTACGAGATGGAGCTGATCGGCCACGACTTCTTCCTCTTCGTCAACAAGGAGACCCAGCGGCCGTCGGTGGTCTATCGCCGGCACGGATGGAGCTACGGCGTCTTCGAGATCGATACGCCTGAGCATGTAGGCCAGAAGAAGTAACAGCAAAACGGATAGACGAGCGGATATTGAACTGTGGGGCGATTCCCCGGCGGCAAATTGGCCTGACGCGCGGAGAATCGCCCTTCTTCAATGCCCTGTCCGGCTGCCAAGGCCGCAGTTGGGTTTATGGAATAATCGGTTTCGAGAAAATCGGTGCATTCGCGTAAGATAATCAAGGTCTGGGCCTACGTCAGCTGAGGGCGTGCGAAGGCCATAAAAGAACGGTAGGGAGCGCAACGTGGTAGCAGTCTTGGACAAGGTCCTCCGTATGGGCGAGGGTCGTCAGATTCGCAAGCTTCAGGGGGTGGCCAAGGCGACCAACGCCTTCGAGGATCAGATCTCGGCCATGTCCGATGAGGAGCTCAAGGCGCAGACGCCTAAGTTCAAGCAGCGACTGGAGAACGGCGAATCCCTCGATTCCCTGATGCCCGAAGCCTTCGCCACGGTTCGCGAGGTTTCCAAGCGCACTCTGGGCCAGCGGCACTTCGACGTCCAGCTGATGGGCGGCGCGGCCCTGCACTGGGGCAACATCGCCGAGATGAAGACCGGCGAGGGCAAGACCCTGGTGGCCACCCTGCCCAGCTATCTGAATGCCCTGGAGGGCAAGGGCGTGCACGTGGTCACGGTCAACGACTACCTGGCCTCCTACCAGAGCGAGCTCATGGGGCGCATCTTCCGCTTCCTGGGCATGAGCGTGGGCTGCATCATCACCGACCAGCGCCCCAACGAGCGTCGCAAGCAGTACCAGGCGGACATCACCTACGGCACCAACAACGAATTCGGCTTCGACTACCTGCGCGACAACATGGCCTGGGACAAGGACGAGCTGGTCCAGCGCGGCCACCATTTCGCCATCGTGGACGAGGTGGATTCCATCCTGATCGACGAGGCACGAACTCCTCTGATCATCTCCGGACCCGCCGAGGGCGATGTGACCCGATGGTACCGGCAGTTCGCCAAGCTGGTTCCCAAGCTGACCCGGGACGAGGACTACGAGGTCGACGAGAAGAAGAAGGTCGTCGGCATTCTGGACCCCGGCATCACCAAGGTGGAGGACTACCTGGGCATCGACAACCTCTACGAGCCCGCCAACACCGCCCTGATCGGGTACCTGAACAACGCCATCAAGGCCAAGGAGCTCTTCCTGCGCGACCGCGACTACGTGGTCCAGAACGGCGAGGTCCTGATCGTGGACGAGCACACCGGCCGTCTGCTCAAGGGCCGCCGCTACAACGAGGGCCTCCACCAGGCCATCGAGGCCAAGGAGGGTGTGGAGGTCAAGGCCGAGAACCAGACCTTCGCCACCATCACCCTGCAGAACTACTTCCGCATGTACGACAAGCTGGCGGGCATGACCGGAACGGCCGAGACCGAGGCCGCCGAGTTCATGAACACCTACAAGCTGGGCGTGCTGCCCATCCCCACCAACAAGCCCATGATCCGCAAGGATCAGGACGATCTGATCTACCGCTCCAAGAAGGAGAAGCTGGCCGCCATCGTCCGGGATGTAGCCAAGCGGCATGCCAAGGGCCAGCCCATCCTGCTGGGCACCGCATCCGTGGAGTCCTCCGAGGTGGTCTCCTCCCTGCTGGACGTGGCCGGCATCGACCACCAGGTGCTCAACGCCAAGCAGCATGCGCGCGAGGCTGCGGTCGTAGCCGTGGCAGGGCGCAAGGGCGCCGTGACCGTGGCCACCAACATGGCCGGGCGCGGCACTGACATCATGCTGGGCGGGAACGTGGAGTTCCTTGCCGATCAGAAGCTCAAGGAGCAGGGCTACTCGCCCGACGACACCCCCGAGGAGTATGAGAAGCGCTGGCCCAAGATGCTGGATTCCGTCAAGGAACAGGTCAAGGATGAGCACGAGGAAGTCGTCAAGCTGGGCGGCCTCTACGTGCTGGGCACCGAACGGCACGAGTCCCGCCGCATCGACAACCAGCTGCGCGGCCGTTCCGGCCGTCAGGGCGACCCCGGTGAGTCCAGGTTCTACCTGAGCCTGGAGGATGACCTGATGCGCCTGTTCAACACCCAGCTGGTGGCTCGCATGATGTCCTCCAAGAGCCTGCCCGAAGGTCAACCCATCGGTACCAAGAGCGTCTCCAAGGGTGTGCGCAATGCGCAGAAGTCCGTTGAATCCCGCAACTACGAGATCCGCAAGAACGTGCTCAAGTACGACGATGTGATGAACAAGCAGCGTCAGGTCATCTACGGCGAGCGTCAGGCCGTGCTCAAGGGCGAGGACATCCACCAGGACATCCTCCGCTTCATCCGTGAGACCGTGACTTCATACATCCATGGGGCGCAGAACGGCTCGGACAAGCCTCAGGAATGGGATGCCGACGGGCTCTGGAAGGCGCTGGCCTCCGTCTATCCGATCAGTCTCGACCAGGATGAGAGCATGGACTCCCTGGAGGGTCTGAAGGGTGACAAGGCCGTCAAGGCCCTGGCGGACAAGATCGTGGAGGATGCTGAGTCCATCTACCAGAAGCGCGAGGATGAACTGGGCGAGAAGGGCTCAAGGCAGCTGGAGCGCCAGGTGGTCCTCTCCGTCCTGGACAGCAAGTGGCGCGAGCACCTCTACGAGATGGACTACCTCAAGGACGGCATCGGCCTGCGCGGCATGGGTCAGCGCGACCCCCTGGTCGAGTACCAGCGCGAGGGCTACCAGATGTACAACTCCATGATCGACGCCATCAAGGAGCAGACCGTGCAGCTGCTCTTCAACGTGGACCTCAAGCAAATTGCAGCCAGCCAGGAGAACGAGCGGCGGGCCCGCGAAGAACGCGAGGAAAACGAGGGGAGCCAGTCCGAAGAGGTCAACTACCAGGCGCCTGAAGAGCCTGATGCCGAGGATGAGACCACCGATATCGACGAGACGGCCGA
This sequence comes from Bifidobacterium sp. A11, assembly GCF_000499185.1. Taxonomy (NCBI): domain Bacteria; kingdom Bacillati; phylum Actinomycetota; class Actinomycetes; order Bifidobacteriales; family Bifidobacteriaceae; genus Bifidobacterium; species Bifidobacterium sp. A11. The sequence continues at coordinate 39,220 of NZ_AWUO01000010.1, read as the reverse complement.
GGAGCGTGATGAGGATGCCCCGGCGGGCAGCGTCCAGGAGGACTCGGACGAGGATGTCGCTGACGCGCAGTCGGGTCTGAGCACGTCCGCCGAGGACTCGGAGGCTCCTGACGCTTCGACCCCGGCTCCGGTCGGGCCTGCGCCCATCAGCCATGCCGAGGGCAAGGTTCCTGCCAATAAGAGGCCCAAGGCCGTAGAGGATCACTCGCCTTGGGCCGATGGCCGCACCTTCCCGGGCACACCTCGCAACGCCCCTTGCCCCTGCGGTTCCGGACGCAAGTACAAGATGTGCCACGGTCAGAACGAGAAGAAATGACAGGTACGCGTAAGCATTAGCGGCTTCTGCAGATAGGGTTGCTGATCTGGTTGACGGCCATCGCTCGCAAGGGCGGTGGCCGCTTTCATATATTGGATTGCCAATTTCCATATATTGGTAGCAAAGTGACCAAAATATGGGATGGCCTTGTGCAGGGGAGGGGCAGGGCAGTAAACCTAGAGCAAACAGCGGGGCATCCGGCCCCGCTTCTTCAAAGGGAAAAGAGTCATCATGCGGCCACTTAGCTGGAAATCCGTCCTGAACTCCTTGGTGTCCGGTCGACACCTGAGCGCGGATGAGGCCGAGTGGTGCATGAACGACCTGATGGACGGCAATGCCGACCCGGTGCAGGTGGGCGCTGCCCTGTCCATGCAGTCCACCTTGGGGCTGACCAGCCCTGAGGTCGAAGGGGCCGCCAAGGCCATGGTGGGCCATGCGGTGCCGCTGAAGGTCAGGGGTGACGTGACCGACATCGTCGGCACCGGCGGCGATGGGGCAGCGACGGTCAACCTGTCGACCATGGGCGCCATTGTGGCTGCCGCAGCAGGGGTCAGAATCGTCAAGCACGGCAACCGGGCCGCATCCAGCAAGAGCGGCACCGCCGACTGCCTGGAGCAGCTGGGTCTGCCCTTGGATCTGCCGCCGCAGGAGGTGGCTGCCATGGCTGACCGCTACGGCATCACCTTCGTCTTCGCCAAGACCTTCCACCCTGCCATGCGGTTTGCTGGGCCTGTTCGCTCGTCGCTGGGCATCCCGACCGTCTTCAACCTGCTGGGTCCCCTGACCAACCCGGTCAACCCGCGCTATGTGGCCATCGGATGTGCGCAACGTCAGCTGAGCCCCATGATGGCCCAGGTCTATGCCTCACGCGGCCAGGAGGGCATGGTCTACACCTCGGTCGAGGGCCTGGACGAGATGGCCCCGACCGGTCCGGTCTCCATCTGGGAGATTCACCAGGGCAAGGTGGAGGAACGCTCCTTCGACCCGACTCGTGAACTGGGCCTCGACCCGGTGGACTTGGATGACCTGCGCGGCGGCGATCCGGCCTTCAACGCCAGTGTCGTCAGGGACTTCCTGGCTGGAAAGTCGGTTCCTTCGCGTTCCACGGCCCTGCTCAATGCGGCCTCGGCCATCGTGGCTGACGGCACGCAGATCGACGCCGGTCCCGAGGCCGACCTGAACGTGCGGTTTGCCCAGGCCTATCAACTGGCCACCGAGGTTGTGGACCAGGGCAGGGCCGCCGACCTGCTGGCAGCCTGGATCCACGGAGCCCAGGAAGCGCAGTCCCGCTGCCAGCAAGAGAATCGGGCATCCCGTCCGGTCTTAGTCTAGGTTCGCGGCTGCCAAGCCTGTTCGGGCCTCGCCGGCTGATCTCTCTGCCAGCGAGGCCCGAACTGTTTTGGAGGCTTGTATACGGCGGCACACGGCATTATCGCCGGTAGTGCCGTTGGTCGTCATCGAAGAGCCCGCTTGAATCGTCGCGGAAATTCTTCCGGTCGATGATCAGTCCTGCGATGCCTATCAGCAGGAGCAGGCCCGCCAGCAGGCCGGTCAATCCGGACCAGCGGGGGATGAAGATGGTCAGGAAGAAGCAGACCAGGCCCAGCGCCGTCATGATCATGAAGGCCACCCGCCTTCTGCCCAGGTCGCTCAGGTCGGGGTTGGGCGGCACAAAGTTCGACGACTGATCCATGACCTCGTCGGTGTCCAGCCAGCTCCTGCCTTGGAAATCGCGCGGTCCTGAGCCGCCGACGAAGGAGTCGCGCTTCAGGTCCTCTGCCCTCAGTGCCGCCTTCTTCTCGGACTTTCGAGCCTTCTTTTCAAATTCCTTGGCCGTCCTGGACGATTCCAGGGAACCCAGCTCGTCAGCGTGCGAGTTCAGGAAGTCCGCCCACTCTTCGTCCCCCTGTGGGGAGCCGGTTCCCGCCTCGCTGTTATACTGTTTCCCGGCGTCGTTATGCTTGTGCTCGGTCATAGAACCATCGTAACCTCGGCCACACGCATTCGCTACCAAGGAGTCTCTGTGCTGTACTGGTTCTTCGTCAAACTGCTCGGTCCGTTGGCGCGTACCTGGTTCAAACCGACCGTTGAGGGCACGGAGAACATTCCCAAGCAGGGGGCTGCCATCATCGCCTCCAACCATCTGGCCGTCATCGACGACGCCCTCCTGCCCATCACCTGCCCTCGGATGATCCACTTTATGGGCAAGGCCGAGTATTTCAACGGCAAGGGGATAAAGGGCAAGTTCAAGAAGTGGTGGTTCAGCTCGGTCGGAGTCTTCCCCGTGGACAGATCAGGCGGCTCCAAGTCGCTGGGAGCCATGGAAACGGCGCGTTCCATCCTTGAGCACGGGCACATCTTCGGCATCCATCCGGAGGGGACGCGCAGCCCGGACGGCAGGCTCTATAGGGGGCACACCGGGGCGGCGCGGCTGGCCTTTGAGACCGGGACGACGGTGGTGCCGGCAGCCATCATCGGCACCAGGCAGCTTCAGGAGCCCGGCCATGTGCTTCCGCATAAGGGTAGAACCAAGGTCATCTACGGCAAGCCCATCACGGTGCCCTATGTGCCGGTCAACAGCCTCACCCATGAGGAGATCCGCAACCTGACCGACCGGATCATGCAGGAGATCCAGGAGATGAGCGGGCAACGATACGTGGACGTGTATGCCCAGGTCATCAAGGCGCATGACAACCACGAGAACACTCAGGAGCTGGACTGACTTCCCAAGGGTTCAGACCACGGTCAGGGTCACGACGGCCGGCGAGCCGTCATCGTTGAGCACCTTGACCTGACTGCCGGGATTGGGGTCCTGGATGCGCACCGTATGGGTCAGGTTGCCCAGCGGAGCGGAAATGTTGACCTTGAGCCCGTATCCCTCCAGAATCCGGGTGGCCTCGTCCTGGCTCTTGCCTTTCACATCGGGCATGGTGATGGACTGTGGACCCTTGGAGATCACCACATTGACAGCATCGCCCCAATGGAGCTGCTCCTGGGCCTGGTGGGAAGCGGAGATCACCTGGTTGCGTGGCACCTTGTCGGACCAGTCCTCACTGTAGCTGACCTTGAGCCGGAGGGCTTCCAGGGCCGCCTTGGCCTCATCCCTGGCCTTGCCGACGATATCGGGCATGGCCACAGGCATCCGACCCTTGGACAGGACCAGGCTGACCTTGGCATCGTGACGGGTCTTGGTTCCCGGGGCCGGGTCCACTGAAATGGCCGCTCCTTCGGGGATGTCCATGGAGTATTGGTCCCTGGACGTGTCGTGGTCGATCCTGTCGAACCCGGCTGCCTTCAGAGCCTGCACCGGATCCTTGCCGTTGGATGTTTCCGGCATGAGGATGTCCTTGGGCACCGTGGCCTGACGCACTCCCTTGGAGACGGTCAATTTGAGCCTACCGCCCCTCTTGCTGATATGGGCTCCGACAGTATCGGGATCCGCGGCCATGACGGCTCCCTTGGTCACCTGGTCGCTGAAGTCGTAGGCGGTGTCGACCTCGATGCCGGCGACCTTGAGTGTGCGGGCGTACTTGGCGAAGTCGGCGCCGACGACCTTGCACTCCTGGTTCTTGGAGCAGGAGACGTCATCCGGCTTGGGCAGGGCAACATAGCTGCCCGGGCCCAGGAAGTACCACCAGGCGCCACCGCCGCCTCCGGCCAGGGCCAGCACCAGCAGGACTACAAGCGTGATGATCAAGCCCCGATGCCTGTGCTTGGGTTGAGCCGCTTCTGCGCCTTCCTGCACGGTCTTTGCATCGGCTGAAAGTGCTGTCGGATTCTGAGGCTGCAGAACGGTCGTGGTCTCGGCTCGGGAGGGGGTGTCCACGTCGTTGAGCCGATAGCGTCTGGTCGCTGCGTCCGCATCGGTTTCGGGCGGGGCGGGCACAGACGGAACCGTGTCCGAATTCTCCGGGCCTGTTGCTGCAGCTTCGTCGTCGCTGGGTGCCGTAGTCTCCTGCTCAGAGGTTCCGGCGATGGCGGACGCGGGCTGTTCGCTTGCTGCAGGCAGCACGTAGTCCAAGGCTTGCCGGTCCAGTCCCTTGACCACCTTCCTCAGGCTTTCCAGGGCCTTACCGGCGTCATCCGGGCGATTTTCGGGGGAGCGGTCGGTCATCGCGGAGACCAGGGCGGCCACAGATGGATCGATTCCGGGGCAGACCCTGGCCAGGGAGGGGACATCCTCGTGGACGTGCTTGAAGACGATGGTCACCGGATTGTCACTGGCGAAGGGGACCGTGCCGGTCAGCATCTCGTAGGCGATAATCCCCACGGCGTAGAGGTCGCTCTGGGGTGAGGCCTCATTGTTTTCGATGGTCTCGGGGGCCAGGTAGGCGGCCGTGCCCATGAGCATGCCCGTCGAGGACAGGGTGGCCTGGGCGGCGGCGCGGGCCAGACCGAAGTCGGTGATCTCCACATGGCCGCGGTCGTTGATGAGGATGTTTTCCGGTTTGATGTCGCGGTGGATGACGCCGGCTCGGTGGGCGGAGGCCAGGCCGTCCAGGATCTCGCCCAAGATGCGCAGGGTCTCCTTCAGGGGGTAGACGCCCTGCCGGGCCATGTCCCGTCTCAGGCTGATGCCGTGGACATACTCCATGACCAGGTAATCCAGCCCCTGATCGACACCCGTGTCGTAGACCTGGACGATGTGGGGGTTGGCGATGGCGGCCGCGGATCTGGCCTCCCGACGGAAACGCTCCTCGAACTGGGCCCTGTGCGGTCCCTGGGCCAGCATGGTGTGCATGATCTTGACCGCCACGTGCCTGGACAGCCGCTGGTCCAGGGCCTCGTAGACCGTGGCCATGCCACCCTGTGCGATCTCACGCAGAATGCGGTAGCGCCCGTCGATGATCCGGTCGCTGGTCCTCTCGTCCGCTTCACTCATGCTCGTCTTGTCCGGCCCTCTACACCTCGGAGGCCTGACCGGCCTCGGCATCAATGGAAGATACACGTTCATGATACCCGGCGGTGGTGGCAAGCGGCAGGAAGCGTCGGCAGGCCTCGAGGAATATGGTTCGGCCACTTGCCGGCAGATGCAGATCATCGGCCAGGGCCTGGGCTCGGGCCTGGGCTCGGACGGACAGGTCGGCCATGCGTTGACGGCTGGCCTCTACGGCTCCACAGGACTGCATCAGATCACGGACCATATTCACCTGGCTATCCTTGCGGCGTTCGGCCGGGGAATCGTAGATTCGACGAACCTCTTTGGCCTGATCAGGAGCGGCCATGGCCAGGGTGTCGGCCAGGAGGACGGTCCGCTTGCCCTCGCGGATATCGCCACCCACAGGTTTGCCGGTGCGTCGGTCGTCGCCTGTGACATCCAGCAGATCGTCCGCCAGCTGGTAGGCCAGCCCCAGGTCCAGCCCCAGGGCGCACACCGACTCTTTGTGCTCCTCCATGTCTGCTCCGGCGGCCAGCAGGCCCAGAGCCAGCGGGGTCAGGGTGGTGTAGGAGGCGGTCTTCCAGGCCATGGTGTGCAGGGCCTGGCGGCGCAGGCGTTCCGGATCGTCCAGACAGGCCTCCTCCATGCCCATGTCCAGGACCTGGCCGGTGACCACAGCCGTCTGCATGGCTTGGAAGGTTCTTCCGATGGCCGGTCCCTGAGGCAGGGCGGCAGCCGCCTGGAGGGCCATGTCCGTGCTCAGCGATGCCAGCAGGTCACCGAGCAGGATGCCCAGACCGATGCCGCGGGCATCAGGTCTTGCGGGTGCCCGGCTACTCGAATCGTTTCCGGCAACCGACCGGCTCAGGGCCAGGTGGGCGGCAGGGCGGCCGCGACGACGGGGGGAACCGTCGATGATGTCGTCATGGATCAGCGCGCTGGTCTGATAGACCTCCAAGGCGCAGGCAAGGTCCACCACCGCCTGTTCACGGTCAGGATTCTGCTCGGAATCCAGAGCCCGCCAGACGTCGCAGAGCAGCAGGGCGCGCAGGCGTTTGCCGCCGCGGCCGGCCTCGATTGCCTGGAGGATGACCTCATGCAAAGCCTCCTGGGAGGGGTCCTGGTCCCGGGGGTGGTCCGGTCCGGGTTCTGGAGCAATCAGGTGGTCGCAACGGCGCTGGAGCAGTTCCTCCATGCGCTGTTCGACCCGTGCTGCAGTCACGCTTTCCATGCCTTAGAGCCTATCCGCATATCTGCCCAGCGGACAGGCTGCCGGGACCGTGGTGGATGGATGACATCACTTGACCACATGATCGGTTGCGGCCTTCCTCGCGGTGCCAACTGGATCAGGATGGTGCCAAGGCTCCCGGTTCCCATACCGGGAGCGGATGGGAGGTGCTGCAGGCATGGACGATGCACATGAAAAAGGTATGAAGGAACTGGTAGAGAACTACCGAGAGGGCCGACGACGATGGGGTGTGGAAGAAGCCGACAGACGATGGCTCCAGCAACCGTTGACAGACTGGATCGCTGGTTTGAAAGGGCCGCAGGCGCGCCAGCAGTTGGACTCCGACTCGGCCGACTGCCTGGCCGTGGCCATCAAGGAGACTCTGGCCATACGCGACGGGCTTATTTTGTCAATGCTGGCGCCTGAGCCTGGTCTGGACAGCGATCGGTTGATGGACCTGTGTGTTCGTCCCAACGATCCGTCTAATGTGACGGCGCTCTGCAGCATCCTGGATGCGGTCTTCAAGGACACTGCGACACGGCCGGACCAGCCCCGCTGCCGTGCCGGGCTTGCCATGCTTGAAGCCATGGCGGATCAGGTTCCGCCGGGGTTTCGGTCCCAGCCACTGGCGGTCGCGGCCTATGTCGACTGGTGGAGCGGGGGATCCCGAGCATCGGGGTTTGCAGAAAAAGCCCTGGCAGACGACCGTTCCTGCAGCCTTGCCGCCATCGTCCTGGCCTTGATAGGCCGTGGCATCGATCCGGCTTGGAGGCAATTGAGCTGAATCGGGAATAATCGTCCCCCTGGGGTGGTTCACTGTAATGAGTCTACGATTTGACCTTGCCATAGCTGTGCCCTAAAAGCAGTGTCGGCGGGTGGGATGATCCAGGAGGAGAATTTGGCCACGAAGGACACCAAGTCAGCCAAGACAGCCGCAGTGGATACCGCAAAGGGCCGGAGCAGTTCAACTGCCGGCAGGACCAAGACCACCACCAGGTCCAAGTCCAGCAGCAAGGCGTCCCGCAAGACCACGTCCCGCAAGAGCGCCGCTACTAGCACCTCGGCGACCAAGAGGAACCGCCGTCCGGCCTCCAAGACCACCAAGAAGGTCGAAGAGAAGCCCATCCTGCAGCAGGAGGAGCAGGAGCCCGACGAGGATCTGCTCGAGGATCAGGAGGAGGACGACCAGCTGGAGGACGAGCCCGACGAGGACGACCAGGAGGAGGATGAGGCCTCCCAGGTTCATGATGAGGCCGAGGAGGACCGCAAGGCCGCCCATGCCCTCGCCGCCAAGGTCAAAGGCGCTTTCGTCGTCGACGATTCCGATGACGATGAGAATGTCACCCCCTCTGGCAATCCCAAGCGTCGCGTGGTCACCGCCGGCGCCACTGCCGATCCCGTCAAGGACTACCTCAAGCAGATCGGCCGCGTCAGCCTGCTGAACGCCGAGCAGGAGGTGGATCTCTCGGAGCGTATCGAGGCCGGCCTCTATGCCCAGCATCTGCTGGATACCGAGGGCGAGGGCATGGACTTCAAGCGCCGCCGCGAGCTCAAGTGGGCCGCCAACGACGGGAAGAAGGCCAAGGACCATCTGCTGGAGGCCAACCTGCGACTGGTGGTCTCCCTGGCCAAGCGCTACACGGGCAGGGGCATGCTCTTCCTGGACCTGATCCAGGAAGGCAATCTGGGTCTGATCCGTGCCGTGGAGAAGTTCGACTACACCAAGGGCTACAAGTTCTCCACCTATGCCACCTGGTGGATTCGTCAGGCCATCACCCGCGCCATGGCCGACCAGGCCCGCACCATCCGCGTGCCCGTCCACATGGTCGAGGTCATCAACAAGCTTTCCCGCGTCCAGCGTCAGATGCTGCAGGATCTGGGCCGTGAGCCCACCCCCGACGAGCTGGCCAGGGAGCTGGACATGCCCGTCGAGAAGGTCCAGGAGGTTCAGAAGTACGGACGTGAGCCCATCTCCCTGCACACCCCTCTGGGTGAGGACGGCGACTCGGAGTTCGGCGACCTGATCGAGGACACCGACGCCATCGCCCCCTCGGATGCTGTGGCCTTCTCTCTGCTGCAGGAACAGTTCCAGCAGGTTCTTGAGACCCTGAGCCCCCGTGAGGCCGGCGTCATCAAGATGCGCTATGGCCTGGAGGATGGGCAGCCCAAGACCCTGGACGACATCGGCCGAGTCTACGGGGTCACCCGTGAACGCATCCGCCAGATCGAGTCCAAGACCATGTCCAAGCTGCGGCATCCCTCGCGCTCGCAGACCCTGCGTGACTTCCTGGATCAGTGACCTCTGCGCCCGACGGGGAGGCCCTGACACTGTCGAGGCCTCCTTGCTAGAAATGGTCATCGGTGCGTAAGCGACCGCCCATGTGGGGACTCCTGTCCTCCTGGGCGCCATGAGGTGAACGGCGAGGTAAATGGTGGCGAAAAAGCCTGATAAGGAAAAGTCCTATGGTGCCGGCAGTCTGACGGTTCTGGATGGCTTGGACGCAGTGCGCAAGCGTCCGGGTATGTACATCGGGACCACGGACAGCCAGGGGCTCATGCACTGCCTTTGGGAGATCATCGACAACGCCGTGGACGAGGCCCTGGCCGGCCAGTGCGACCACATCAAGGTCATCCTGCACAGGGACGGCTCCATCGAGGTGGACGACAACGGCCGAGGCATCCCCGTTGATATTGAGCCTCGGACAGGGCTGACCGGCGTGGAGGTGGTTCTGACCAAGCTTCACGCGGGCGCCAAGTTCGGCAACTCTTCATACACGGCTGTTGGCGGCCTGCACGGCGTGGGCTCTTCGGTGGTCAACGCCCTGAGCTCCCGACTGGACGTGGAGGTGGACAGGGACGGCAAGACCCACCGGATGCGCTTCCATCAGGGCCATCCCGGCACCTACCAGGACCCTGATCCGGAGCATCCCTCGCCTGACTCGCCCTTCAAACGCACCAGGAAGAACCGGCCTACGCCCCTGGAGGTGGTGGGCAGTGTGCCCAAGTCCCGGACGGGTACCAGGGTGCGCTACTGGGCCGACCCAGAAATCTTCAACCCCACGGCCCGGTTCAGCTACGCCCAGCTGATCGACCGGGTGCGTCAGACCAGCTTCCTGGTGCCCGGCCTCAAAATCACCGTGATTGACGACCGCATCCCCGCCACAGGAAGTGCCGAGCAGGACCTGCGCCTGGAGGTTGACGGCGAACCTTCCGCGGAGCCGGACAATCAGGACGTTCAGGAGAACCTTCGTGAATCGCCTGACAGCGACGACATCTCTGAAGAAGGTGCCGAAGGCGAACGTGACGAAGACGCGCAGATAGATGATGACGACCTTTCGGCCACCGAGCGGGCCGACCGGGCCATGCTGCAGCCGGAGGACGAATCCGGCCATCAACGGGTGGAGGAGTTCCTGCACACCGGCGGGGTGACGGACTTTGTGGACTTCCTGTCCAAGGGCGAGCCGGTCAGCGACATCTGGCGGATCAGCGGCCAGGACACCTACCAGGAGGAGACCCAGCGGGTGGGCCCCGATGGCGAGCTGCACGCCGAGCAGGTGGAACGTGTCTGCGGGGTGGATATCGCCCTGCGCTGGGTCAATGACTACGATTCAGTCGTCCGCAGCTTCGTCAATGTGGTGGAGACGCCCGGCGGGGGCATGCACGTGGACGGGTTCATGAACGCCATGACCCGTCAGGTGCGCAAGGCCGTGGAGGCCAACGCCCGCCGCCTGAAGGTCAACCTCAAGGACTCCCACACCAAGGTTGAGCGCGACGACGTTCTGGCCGGGCTGGTGGCCGTGGTCACCGTGCGCATCGCCGAGCCGCAGTTCCAGGGCCAGACCAAGGACGTGCTGGGTACGGCCCAGGTCAAGCCCATCGTCACCCGGATGACCGACGACCAGTTCGGCCAGATGATCAGCGGTTCCAAGCGCGGCTTCAAGGAGCAGTCCGGCCAGGTGCTGGAAAAGATCGTGGGCGAGATGCACGCCCGCGTCCAGGCACGCAAGACCAAGGAGGTCACCAGGCGCAAGAACGCCCTGGAATCGGCCTCCATGCCCTCCAAGCTCTCGGATTCCATGCCCGGCAACGACGACATCGCCGAGCTGTTCATCGTCGAGGGCGACTCCGCTCTGGGCACGGCCAAGGCGGCCCGAAACTCCATGTTCCAGGCCCTGCTGCCCATCCGAGGCAAGATCCTCAACGTGCAGAAGGCCTCCCTGTCCCAGATGCTGACCAACAAGGAGTGCGCCTCCATCATCCAGGTGGTCGGCGCGGGCTCGGGAGCCAGCTTCGACATCGACCAGGCCCGCTACAACAAGGTCATCATGATGACCGATGCCGACGTGGACGGTGCCCACATCCGCATCCTGCTGCTGACCCTCTTCTACCGCTACATGCGGCCCCTGATCGAGAACGGGCGGGTCTACGCAGCCGTGCCGCCCCTGCATCGAATCGCCCTGGCAGGCAAGAACAAGGGGAAGTTCATCTACACCTATTCGGACGATGAGCTGGAGGGCAAGCTGGCCGACCTGCAGGCCAAGCACATCGACTACAATCCCGATGTGCAGCGCTACAAGGGTCTGGGCGAGATGGATGCCGACCAGCTGGCCGACACCACCATGGATCCCAGGACCCGCATGCTGCGCCGCATCCGCATGGAGGATGCCGCTCAGGCGGCCGGCATCTTCCCCCTGCTCATGGGGGACGACGTGCCGCCCCGCAAGCAGTTCATCGTGGATAATGCCGACGACTTCGACCGGAGCAAGATCGACACCTGATCTGTCTTCAGCAAGGCCCAAAAGGGTGGGGAGAGGAGCGTAACGCAGATGAGCAGCGATCCCTTGGGTAATTTCTCCCCACAAACGGCCGGCTGGTTTCGTCAGGCCTTCCCCGAGGGTCCCACGCCGACCCAGGTGCAGGCCTGGCCGGCCATCCGTTCAGGCGGCGATGCGCTGATCATTTCGCCCACCGGCTCAGGCAAGACCCTGGCCGCCTTTCTCTGGGCCATCGACGAGCTCATGACTAGACCTCGGAGTTCCAGGAAACCTGGGGTCGCCGTGCTCTACATCTCGCCCATGAAGGCCCTGGGGACGGATGTGGCCCGCAACCTGCAGGCTCCGCTGGAGGGCATCGCCGAGCGCTTTGTACAGCAGGGACGCAAAGCGCCCAAGGTCCGAACGGGCATCCGTACCGGAGACACCGACGCCCGCGGCCGCAGAGCCCTGGCCGCCCATCCGCCGGATATTCTGGTCACCACACCTGAGTCCCTCTATCTGATGCTGACCTCCAAGACGGCCAGCACGCTGAAGAACGTGCAGACCGTTATTGTGGACGAAATCCACGTTTTGGCGGGCAATAAGCGCGGGGCCCATCTGGCCCTGAGCCTGGAGCGCCTGGACGACCTGGTCGGAGGGCCTGTGCAGCGGATCGGCCTGTCGGCGACGGTCCGTCCACCCGAGCAGGTGGCCCGTTTTCTGGGAGGCAGCCGTCCGGTCAGTCTGATTCAGCCCAAGTCGTCCACAGCCATGGACCTGCGCCTGATCGAACCCTTGGAGGACATGGGGGATCTGGCTGCGCCGCCTGGCGAGTCCAGCCAGGAAGGGCAGGAGGGGGACCAAAGAAGCGGATCCATCTGGCCTGCCGTCGAGCGGGCCATCCTGGATCAGATCCTGTCCCACCGCACCACCCTGGTCTTCGTCAACTCCCGAGGGCTCGCGGAGCGCCTGACCGCCCGGCTGAATGACTTGCACCAGTCTGATCTGCAGGCGTCCGGCCACGGCCGGCCAGGTTCATCCGATGAAACAGCTGAGTCCAGGGAGCCCGCCCACTACGATTCGGCCACCGGGTCCACTTCCGAGAGAACCTCCGGCCAGAGCGTCGACCAGCCCATCGCCATGGCCCACCATGGTTCGGTGTCCAAGGAACGCCGCCGCCAGGTGGAGGACGATCTCAAGGCCGGCAGACTGCGGTGCGTGGTCGCCACCTCCAGCCTGGAGCTGGGTATCGATATGGGTTCGGTCGATCTGGTCATCCAGGTCAATGCCCCGCTGTCGACCGCCTCGGGACTGCAGCGGGTGGGCCGGGCCGACCATCAGGTGGGTCGGGTATCACAGGCCAGGCTTTTCCCCCTGACCCGCGAGCAGATCCTGGAGTGCACGGCCAGCATGGAGAGCATGGTCCAGGGTGATATCGAACCCACTATCATGCCCAGCAGTCCCTTGGATGTTCTGGCCCAGCAGACGGTGGCCGCGGCCGCCATGGGCCCGCTCAAGGAGGAGAACTGGCTGGCCACGGTCAGACGGGCCGCGCCCTTCGCCCACCTGGACCAGCAGGTCTACCGGGCGGTGCTGGGCATGCTCAGTGGTGCCTACACCTCCCAGGATTTCACCGCCTTCCGCCCCATTCTGGTCTGGGACCACCAGACCGGTATGCTGACGGCCCGGCCCGGCGCGCAACGACTGGCGGTGACCTCCGGAGGCACTATTCCCGACCGTGGCTCCTACAGTGTGGTCATGCCCTCCGAGGCCGCCGGCGGCAAGCCTCGCCGAGTGGGGGAGCTGGATGAGGAGATGGTCTACGAGTCCCGCAAGGGGGACGTGATCACCCTGGGCACCACCTCCTGGAGGATCCAGCAGATCACCCGCGACCGTGTGGTGGTGGTACCCGCTCCGGGGCGCTCCGCCAGGCTACCCTTCTGGCACGGGGAGGGCACCGGCCGCGACCCTGCCTTTGGCCGTCGCCTGGGCAGGCTCGCCAGGGAACTGACACAGGGGCTGATACCGGAGGTCCAGACTGCCTCCGGCCGGCCGGGTTTCACTCAATCAGTAAGCACTCGTCTGCTGAAGGACGGCCTGGACCGTCCTGCTATCAACAATCTGGCCGCTTTTCTGGCCGAGCAGCAGGCCTCCACCGGCCGGGTGCCCGACGACCGGCATCTGGTGGTCGAGCGCTGCCCCAACGAGGAGGGCGACCTGAGGCTGATCCTCCATTCGCCATACGGCCGCAGGGTCAACGAGCCCTGGGCCCTGGCCATCGCCGCCCGGCTCTCCCGTGAGCGCGGATACGACGGATCCGTCTGGGCGGGGGAGGACGGCATCGTCGTGCAGATTCCGGGCACTGATGCCTTCCTGGAAGATCAGCGAATATTCGGATTCACCCCTGATCAGGTGGAGCGCGAGGTCCGACGGCATCTGGTGGGCTCCGCGCTCTTCCAGGCCCGCTTCCGCCAGTGCGCAGCCCGCTCGCTCTACATGCCCAGGATGGAGCCGGGTCGCAGGGTTCCGCTTTGGCAGCAGCGTCTGCGGGCCTCCCGTCTGCTGGATGCGGCTCTGAAGGAGGATGACTTCCCCCTGGTTCTGGAGACCATGCGCGAGTGCCTGCAGGACGTCTACGACATGCCTGCCCTGCGCGAGCTGATGGCCGACCTGGAGCAGGGGAGCGTTCGTCTGGTCCCGGCCTCCACCAAGGCCCCCTCGCCCATGGCCTCAGGGCTGCTCTTCGGCTACCTGGGGACCTTCATGTACCAGTACGACATGCCCAAGGCCGAGCGCGACGCCGCCATGCTGGCCATCGACTCTGACCTGCTGGAGCAGATGGTCGGCCAGGTGGACATGGCTGACCTTCTGGATCAGGAGACCGTCGACCAGGTGACTGCTGATCTGCAGCGGCTTTCGCCCAGGACCCGGGCCAGGGGAGCCGAAGGGCTGGCCGACCTGTTGCGCACCCTGGGCCCCATGGATTTGGCTGGGATTCGTCGGCGCATGCGCGGGCAGGAGGAAGCACCGGTTACGGAGGCACAGGTCCGGGCCATGCTGGAGGAGCTGCATGCGCAGGACAGGGTGGTCCAGGTCAGACTGGGTACACGCGACTGCTGGGTATGGGCCGGTCAGGCAGGGCGGCTGACGGCGGTTCTGGGACCTGGCATCATCCAGCCATCCGCTCAGTCAATACAGGAATCGGAATCAGACAGTGAAGCCTTTGACCAGCTGGTCAGGCAATATGCCGAAGTGCATGGGCCGTTCACCACCGAGGACCTGGCCGGTCACCTGGGTCTGGGCAGCGCTCTCTTGGAGGACCGACTGCGTTCCCTGGCCTCACGCGAGCTGCTCATGACCGGGGTCTTTCCCAGGCCTGACCTGAGTGCCTATGGCGAGTCTGGATTTGAGGGAGGCGAACCCCGCCGAGGGTGGCTGGATCCCGAGGTCTTCCGTCGGCTGCGCTCGCGGTCCCTGGCCAAGGCCAGCAAGGCCGCCAGTCCCGTCCCCGGCCATGTCTACAGCGACTTTCTTCTTCACCGGCAGGGTCTGGCACCCCTCGGCCAGGAGCCCTTGATGGGCACCGAAGGATTGCTGGAGGTGGTCGGGCAGTTGGAGGGGCTGGCTCTGCCGCCCGAACTCTGGGAGTCGGCCATCTTCCCGGCCAGGGTGCGTGATTACGGACCGGCCTTGATGGACGATCTGCTGGCTTCGGGCCAGGTGATCTGGGTGGGGTCCGACCAGGGGGAGGGCCCGCTGGGCGCCATGACCTTTTATCTGGCCGAGGACCTGGATGATGAGCTTCCAGCACAATCCGCTGGTTCTTCATCGGTCACGGATGTGGCCGGCAAGTCGAGCAAGGCGGGCGACGCGGGCGATCTGGAAGAGACCATGCTGGATGTTCTAGCCGACGGGGGAGCCTACCGCTTCGATCGGCTTCTTCGCGCCTGCGCCGGCCGAGGCGGGAATGACATTGAGTCTCCTGGTTTTGAAGCCCCCGATCAGGAGGCCGTGGCACGGTCGCTCTGGGATTTGGTCAGGCGTGGACTGGTCACCAACGCCTCCCTGGCTCCGGTTCGGCGCCTGATCCGAGGATCAGGTTCTCAGTCCTCGGGGAGGACCCGACGCCTGCCCCACGGCCTGCGTGGACACGGCAGGCCCAGGGGTCGTGCAGCCATGATGCGGGCGGCCAGCTCAACAGCGCTGTCAGCAGCGGCGGAGGGGTTCTGGACCCTGGTTGTCGATGAGCGCGGGGCAGCAGGAGGCTCAGCGGGGACTGGCATGGCCGGTTCACGCGATGAACCTAGAGGCAGCCAGGACGATGATCGACAGCGGACCGTCCGCCTGGTCCACGAGGAGCAGGCCATCCTGGACCGCTATGGGCTCCTGGCTCCGGTGCTGCCTGAGGTGCGCTCCCTGCCGGGCGGATTCTCGGCCCTCTATCAGGTCTGTAGACGGATGGAGGAGGCCGGTCAGCTGACGCGTGGGGTCATCGTCGACGGTTTCGGCGGTGCCCAGTTCGCCCCCCGAGAGGTGATCAACCAGCTCAGGGATTTCCAAGAGGATGAGCGCCGGAGCGATGATGAAGGCGGATCGGGGCAGCGACCTCCCGAACCCGTGGTCATGGATGTGACCGATCCCGCCAACCTCTATGGCACGGCTCTTGCTTGGCCGACTACATCAGGGGATGCCGGCGGTCGGCCCATTCGGCGGATGGGGAACCTCTTGGTGCAGCATCGAGGCCGTGCCCTGGTTTACGCGGCGCCCAAGGGGCATCATCTGCTGGTCTTCGGTGAGCCCGAGCGTGGATTGCTGGAGGCGGCTTTCGCCCAGCTGGCTTCATGGCTGAGGCGGGGCGGGCAGGGACGCATCCTCTTTAGTGATGCCAATGGCCGGCCCCTGACCATGCGTGAACCGGTGGGCATGGCCCTGGCTGCCGCCGGATTCACGGCCGGACCAGGTGGCATGGCCCTCTACTGAGCTTTGTTCGAATGCTTCCTCAGGCTACGAAGGCGATGGGCGCTGCCAGCTCCTGACCGGAGGCATCCCGGCGCATGTCCACGTCAGGCAGGTCGACCGGAGAACCGGCAGCCGTGCTGGCGTGCAGGGGCCAGGCACCCACCCGGGCCAGCAGCAGGGTGTCCTGTCCCTTGAGGAAGCGCTGGGAGCGCACACCCCTGGTGCCACGGCCCTTGACCGGATACATCTCCAGTGGAGTCAGCTTGGCCGACCCGTTCTCGGTGCCGGGCAGAGCCTCAGAGTCGCCGGCCACGGTCAGGACCACGGCCCCGGCCTGGGTGCTCATGCCATCCTCGCCGGTCTCCTGGTAAGTCCAGCCGATCTCTCCGGCCGGCACGACCGCGAAGGTGGCGACCTGGCAGCCCTGGACCAGTCGGATGCCCACCATGCCGGCCGCATTGCGACCCTGGGGGCGAACCTTGTCACCGGTGAAGGTCAACAGGCTGGCATCCGAGGAGATGAGCACCATGCGGTCCCCGTCCTGGCAGGGGGCTGCGAAGACCACCTGATCCTCATTCTTCAGGTCGATGACCGTCCAGGAGTCCATGGTGGTCGGTGACTCACGGTTCCAACGCTTGACCGTGCCAAGCCGGGTGCCCAGGGCCAGGGGCCGGGTGTCGGCCATGTCGATGACGGTGACGGCGTGCTCGTCGGGCTGGGGCTCCGTGCTGGCGGTCCCGCCCAGAAGCTCGTCAGCCACGATGCCCCCGCTCAGGTTGGGGTTGGCGGTGCCGGGGATCAGCGGCAGGTCGGCCACCGGAGCGGTGATCAGCCGTCCAGCCGTGGTGACCAGGCCGTAGGTGGCCAGGGTGGTGGTGGCGAATATGGCGATGATCTGGTCGTCATGCCCCCGGTCCTGGTTGCGCGGCCGGGACCGCCAAGCGTCCAAGGCTCCTGGGGTGCTGCGTGCCAGCAGGCCGGTGGCGCTCATCATGACCGTGCAGGGCTTGTCCTCCATGTGCAGGTCGCCGCCGTCCCCGCCGCGGCTGGTTCCTCCGCTGGCCATCAGTGCGGCCTGTGGTCCGGCACCGGCCTTGCTGGGGGTTTGCTGGTCGCCGGCTGCTGCTGACTGCACGGGGGCCAGGTCGCCGGAGGGCTCCTGGTCCAGGATGACCGTGCGCCTGGGCGTACCCCACTGGGCTACCGCCTGGTCCATCTCCTGGATGACCACCCGGTCCAGCTCGGCTGAGGAACCCAGAATCCGCTCCAGTTCCTCCAGCTGCTTGTTGAGGTCGTCGCGTTCGCCCTCCAGCTCGATCCTGCTCATCTTGGTCAGCCGACGCAGCCGCAGGTCAAGAATGTACTGGGCCTGGGTCTGGTCCAGATCGAAGACCGCCATCAGTCTGGTCTTGGCCGCATCCGCATCGTCCGAGCTGCGGATGACCTGGATGACCTCGTCGATGTCGACCAGGGCCAGCAGGAGTCCCTCGACCAAGTGCAGGCGCTCCAGGGCTTTCTTACGGCGGAACTCGCTGCGCCGATGGATGACCGTACGCCGGTGCTCCACCCAGACCTCCAGCAGCTCCTTGAGCCCCATGGTTCTGGGCCGTCCGTGGACCAGGGCCACGTTATTGATGGTGAAGGAGTCCTCCAGGGGTGTGTACTTGAAGAGCTTGCCCAGGACCTTGCCCGGGTCGAATCCCGTCTTGATCTCGATGACCAGGCGGGTCCCGTTGTGCCGGTCGGTCAGGTCGATGGCGCTGGAGATGCCCTCCAGCTTGTGGTTGCGCACCCCATCCGAGATGCGTTCCAGCACCCGTTCGGGGCCCACCATGAAGGGCAGCTCGGTGACCACGATGGCCTTCTTGCGGGCGGTCACGTTCTCCAGGTGGGTGACGGACCTGGTTACGAAGGCACCCCGGCCGTGCTCGTAGGCCTTGCGGATGCCGTCCCGACCCACGATGACTCCGCCGCCGGGCAGATCCGGGCCGGGCACGTAGCGCATGAGTTCGTCCAGGCTTGCGTCCGGGTGGGCCATCAGGTACTTGGCAGCGGCCACCACCTCGCCCAGGTTGTGGGTGATCATGTTGGTGGCCATGCCCACGGCGATTCCCGAGGCCCCGTTGACCAGCAGGTTGGGAATGGCCGAGGGCAGGACCTGGGGCTCCTTGAGCTTGTTGTCGTAGTTGGGGGAGAAGTCCACCGTGTCCTGGTCGATGTCGGCGTTCATGCCCAGGGCCGCCGGAGCCAGCCTGGCCTCGGTGTAGCGGGAGGCCGCCGGGCCGTCGTCCAGGGATCCAAAGTTGCCGTGGCCGTCGACCAGGGGCAGACGCATGGCAAAGGGCTGGGCCAGCCTGACCATGGCCTCGTAGATGGATGAGTCGCCATGAGGGTGCAGCTTGCCCATGACCTCACCCACGGCTCTGGCGGACTTCATGTAGGGGCGGTCGGGGTTGAGGTTCATCTGGCCCATCTGGTAGATGATCCGCCGCTGGACCGGCTTGAGTCCGTCACGGGCGTCGGGCAGGGCCCTGGCGTAGATGACCGAGTAGGCGTATTCCAGGAAGGACTTGCTCATCTCCTCGTTCAGAGGGGTTTCGACGATATGCTCCTTGACCTGCCTGGGGTCGTACCCCGCCGCCTTGCTCCTGCGATGAGTTGCCATGCTCCAGCTCCTGCTCCTTCACGTTCCGCCTTATGATAACCGGACGGTCCGCCAAAGCCTTCACCGCAGGGATGCGGTGTCGGCCTGGGGCCTGACCGTGCTTGAATGGAAGGCATGGGTCTGGATACACCTGACATGAAGGAACTGCTGCAGCCGAGTCCGCCTATCCAATACGGGGACCGGGCGGGGGCCAACCATGTTGGCGGGGCCAGGCATCTGTCCGCCGTCCTGCCCGCCCTGAGCGCATGCCTGGGAACGCCTGTGGCCACCGACGTCCATCCGTCTGCCAAGGCCCTCCAGGAGGCCCTGGGACTGCCGGAGGCCCGGTCGGCGGTCGTCGTCCTGGTGGATGGGCTGGGATTCTGGAATCTGGTCAGCCGCCAAGGCCATGTGCCCTACCTGCGCTCGCTGCTGTCCGAGCCCATCAACCAGCGCCCCCTCTACACCAGCCTGCCCTCGACGACCGTGGCGGCCATGGGGGTCTTCGGCACCGGAACCAGCCCCGGGCTGACCGGCATGACCGGCTACACCCAGCTGAACCCGGACACCGGCCAGCTGGGTCAGATGATCCAATTCAGGGGGGCTCAGGATCCCGAGCACCTGCAACGCCGTCCCACGGTCTTCGAGACCCTCCAGGCGCAAGGGGTCCGTGTGACCTCCTCGGGCCTGCCGCGTTTTCGCGATTCAGCCCTGACCCGCGCGGCTCTGCGTGGCGGGGAGTACCTGGCCCACAACCACTCCAGTCAGCGTCTCCTGGCCACCTGCGAGGCTGCCCGCCAGCCGGGGCTGACCTATCTCTACATCCGCGATGTGGACAAGGTGGGCCACCACAGCGGCTGGGAGGGCGAGGAGTGGGTGGCCGCTCTTGAAGCCACCGATGCACAGCTGGCCGAGCTTCATCGCCGCCTGCCCGCCGGGACACTGACGGTGATCGTAGCTGATCACGGCATGGTTGAGTCCGATCCGAACCAGCGCATTGACATTGCCCAGGAACCGGAGCTGAACCGGGATGTGCGACTGGTGGGCGGCGAGCCCAGGGCGGTCATGCTCTATCTGGACCAGGGGGCGGACCCCCAGGTCGTGGCTACACGCTGGCGTGAGCATCTGGGGGAGCGGGCCTGGGTGTTGACCCGGGACCAGGCCATCAAAGAGGGAATCTTCGGCCCTGTAGACGCCCGAATTCGCCCCATGATCGGCGACCTTCTGGTGCTGGCCGGTGACCGGATCACCCTGGTGAATTCTGCAGATCAGACGGATGCCGCAACCAGGCTGCCCGGTGTGCATGGTTCATGGACCCGTCTGGAGACGCAGATTCCCTGCCTGATCGACCTGGTCTGACTACTTGCCGAAGAGGATCTCATCCCAGCTGGGCACGGCCGACCGCCCGGAGTGCTTTTTGGCCCGCTTGCTGCGGCGGCCCTCCTTGGGCTGATCCTCTTGCTCGTCCTGCACGGCATCATCGCCTGGATCCTCTTGCCGGGGCTGCTCTTGGTCCGCCTGGCCCTGCCCATGGTTCTGCACGGGCAGGACCATGGTGGATTCGTTGTCCCTGATGGGAGGGTGCTCGGCCGTGTCGGGGTCCTCGGTCAGTTCTGCACTGGGGTGGCTGGGCTCCCGCTCGGCTGTCCGCTCCTGGCTTTCCTTGGGCTTGCCATAGAGCCAGGCCGTGAGTGCCGCCTGACGTTCACCGCTCTCCTGGCCCTCCGAACCGGCGTCCTCTTCTTCGATTTGGGTAAAGGTATCCTTCTGGCTTGGAGGCCGCCTGTCGGTCTGATCGTCAATCGCTTCAGCAGGCCGATCCTGGCCATGATCGTCTGCGGAATCATCCAGCAGCATCCTTGCCGCCCCGTTCAGACAGGTCACGGTATTGTCATGCATGTTCCAGGCCCAGCGGGCGTTGAAAATCCGCTTGTCCAAGGTAAACACGCCGTTGATGTTCCAGGGTTCGTACCCTCGTCTGGTGGCCTGCCAGGACACCTGTGACAGGCTGACCCCTGCACGGGCCAGCACCTTGCCTATCAGTTCCTGGTAGTTTCGCCCACCCGACCCCTTGGGCGCCGGCATGGTCAGGAACTGCTCGATGGCGTACTTCTTTTCGGTCTCTACCGGGGCCGCGAAACGCCGTACCAGCGCTTCGTTGACAGCGTATTGCTGAGCCACCTGCTCGGGGCGGGCGCCGGCGCGCACAGCCGCCTGAATGGCCGAGACAGGCAGGGGCTTGGACTTGCCGGTCTGGGGGTCAACGTCCTCTTCCTCCTTGACCTGCTTGGCCTCAAGAATGGCGCGATCAAGCGCATCGTCGACCCTTACGGCGAAGTGCCGGTGGTCACAGACGAAGACCAGATCGCCCCTGTCGTCGACATGGTCAAAGCTGGCCACCCGGGTCCCATTCTCAGACATGCACGCCCCTATCCTCTTACGGTTCCTTTACACGGCCTTAGGTATTTCCATTGTGCCCTACGGTTGGTATTTTACGTGCTTTTGAAATCGTGTATCCTATGCGCAGTACATATCGTGTGAAATGACCGGCATACGAGGTGGCCGGCCGAACAAGGAAAGGGTACACGATGGCACAGGATTACGATACCCCGCGCGACAAGGACGAAGACGAGGAATCCCTGCAGGAGCTGGGCAAAAGCGGCCAGGATGCCGGGGCCGACCTGGACGACGACGAGAACGCCATCGCCGAGGACTACGAGCTGCCTGGCGCCGACCTGAGCAATGAGGACTCTTCGGTGACCGTCATCCCCATGCAGGGCGATGAATTCATCTGCTCCAACTGCTTCCTGGTCAAGCACCGGAGCCAGCTGGCCTACACCACCCCCGACGGCAAGCCCGTCTGCAAGGAGTGCGCCGCCTGATGGCCTACGACGAGTCCTACAACGAGCCAGAAACGGTCGAGGTCCTGTTCAAATCCTTGGATGGGGCCAAGGTGCCGGAATACGCCATGCCCGGCGATGCAGGGGCCGATCTGCGAGCCAGGGTGGCCGTGGATCTGGCCCCCTTCCAGCGGGCGCTGGTTCCCACCGGTGTCGCTCTGGCTCTGCCCAACGGGTACGTCGGCCTGGTTCACCCGCGCTCGGGACTGGCAGTCAAGATGGGGGTGACCGTGCTCAACGCGCCCGGAACCATCGATGCCGGGTACAGGGGCGAGATCAAGGTGCCGCTGATCAACTTGGATCCGCACGAGTCGGTTCATTTCGAGCCCGGGGAGCGCATTGCCCAGCTGATCATTCAGCGCTACGTACAGGCCCGTTTCGTGCCCGCGGAACGTCTGCCCGGCTCGGCGCGTTCGGATGCCGGATTCGGCTCGACGGGCCGCTGAGGCATCCTTCGGACACGGACGGCCTGAATGGGTCAGGCGCAAGTGTAGGATTGGTGCATTATATCAGGACATGGGAGGCTTGAATGGTCACTCCGGAGGGCAGCGTCTGCAGCAATGATGTCGGCGAGCAGGCCCCTTCCGGCCTGTCCTCCAGAGCCTTGGGCTGCGAGATCAGCGACGATCCGCTCAACCCCCTGATGCCCATCCGGGAGATCTGCGCCGCCCACCATCCCGGCGAGGATCTGTCCATGCTCCAGCGCGCCTATGATCGGGCTGTGGTCCAGCATGCCGACCAGAGGCGCAAGTCCGGCGAGCCCTACATCATTCATCCACTGGCTGTGGCCCAGATTCTGGCCGACCTGGGCATGGGTCCCACGGTGGTTTCGGCCGGCCTGCTGCACGACACCGTGGAGGACACCGACTACACCCTGGAGCAATGCCGGAATGAGTTCGGCGACACGGTGGCCGGCCTGGTGGATGGGGTCACCAAAATATCCAAGATGGACTACGGCGATTCGGCCCAGGCCGAGACCATCCGCAAGATGATCGTGGCTATGAGCCGGGATGTCCGCGTCCTGGTGGTCAAGCTGGCCGATCGGGTCCACAACGCTCGCACCTGGCGTTACGTCAAGGCTTCATCGGCCCAGCGCAAGGCCCGTGAGACCCTGGATGTCTATGCGCCCCTTGCCAACCGTCTGGGCATGAACGCCATCAAGACCGAGCTGGAGGAGCTCAGCTTCAAGACCCTCTATCCCAAGATCTACAACGAGATCGTGGTCCTGGTCTCCCGCAGGGCGGGCCAGCGGGAGGTCTACCTGAAGCAGATCCTGGACGAGATCCACGAGGATCTGGATGCCCAGGGCATCAAGGCTCAGGTGACCGGACGGCCCAAGGATTACTTCAGCATCTACCAGAAGATGATTGTGCGAGGGCACGATTTCGCCAATATCTACGATCTGGTCGGGGTGCGCATCATCGTGGACACCATCCGCGACTGCTATGCGGCCCTGGGTGCTGTGCATGCCCGCTGGAGTCCTGTGCCTGGGCGGTTCAAGGACTACATCGCCATGCCCAAGACCAACCGCTACCAGTCCCTGCACACCACAGTGGTGGGCCCGGGTGGCAAGCCGGTGGAGATCCAGATCCGCACCTGGCAGATGCACCGTCGCGCCGAGTTCGGCATCGCCGCCCACTGGAAGTACAAGGAGAACGGGTCCGCCGGCCGCGAGCTCTCCCAGCCGGACAAGTCCGATGTCAAGCGTGAGCGCCAGGAGGGGGAGCTGAGCCAGGAGGACAACCTGACCTGGATCCAGCAGCTGGCCGACTGGACCAGCGAGACCCCCGACTCCAACGAGTTCCTGGGCTCCCTCAAGGACGATCTGGGCTCGGCCGAGGTCTATGTGTTCACCCCCAAGGGCAAGATCATCTCCCTGCCGGCCGACTCCACACCCGTGGACTTCGCCTATGCCGTCCACACCGAGGTGGGACACAGAACCATGGGCGCCAGGGTCAACGGTCGTCTGGTCCCCCTGGACACCAAGCTGCGCAACGGTGATACGGTGGAGATTCTGACCAGCAAGTCGGACACCGATGGGCCCTCGCGCGACTGGCTCAGTTTCGCCAAGAGCCCCCGTGCCCGCAGCAAGATCCGTCAGTGGTTCAGCAAGGAGCGCCGTTCGGAGACCATCGAGGAGGGCAAGGACGAGCTCATCCGCGCCATGCGCAAGCGGAACCTGCCCGTGGCCACCCTGCTCACCCCCGAAGCCATGGTGGGGGCCGCCGACGAGCTCAACTATCCCAATGAGAAGGCGGTCTACGCCGCCATTGGCGACGGACAGGTCTCCACCCAGAACGTGATTTCGCGTCTGGTCCATGACGCCGGCCGGTCGGCCCTTGAGGACGAGGTGGAGCAGGAGGCCATTCCCCTGCAGCGGGTCACCAAGTCCAGCCGGCCGGAGACCTCCCAGGGGATCTCGGTCAAGGGTGTGGACGATGTCTGGGTCAAGCTGGCCCGTTGCTGCACCCCGGTGCCGGGAGACCCCATCACCGGGTTCATCACCCGCAACCAGGGCGTTTCGGTTCATCGGTCCGACTGTCAGAACCTCCTGGACCTGCGCAAGAAGCAACCCGAACGGATCATCGAGGTCTCATGGACAGGCAAGCAGGGCACCTTCATGGTACAGATCCAGGTGGAGGCCCTGGACCGGCCCCACCTGCTCTCTGACATCACCCAGGTGCTGTCCGACCACGGCGTCAACATCCTGTCTGGCAGCCAGTCCACTGGCCGTGACCGGGTGGCGGTCAGCCAGTTCGTCTTCGAAATGGGCGACCCCCAGCATCTGAACACCCTCTTGTCTGCCGTCAGGAAGATCGACGGGGTCTTCGATGCCTACCGTCTGACCGGAGCCAAGGGTTCGGCCAGCCCCCATATGCGGGCCATCTGACCTTCCCTCTCAACCACTACCATGTACGCTTTTCCTCTACACTCTTGCGACGGCATGGTCACTTGCTTTCGGTCCTGAACTGAAAGACGTTTATCAACGGTGGTTACGGAAGGGCCCCCGGTGGTCGATGACCAGACTGGGGGCCCTGAAGCAGTCAGATGCGATCAGCGCACGGCGTTCATCCACTGCTCCTTGGTGGCCTTTTCGGCCTCAAGCTCCTGCTTCTTTGCCGGATCCTGCTCGGCGGCGATCCGACGATCCAGGTCCTCAAGCTGGGCGGCCAGCTGCTGCTCGAAGCTGGAGACGCGGGCATCGGCCTCGGGATCCGACTGGTTCCAGGCCGCATCCTCCACGGCCTTGATCTGCCGATCTACGGCATCCATCCTGCCCTCGATCCGGCGCACGTCGTCACGGGGGACAAAGCCGATGCCGTCCCATTCCTCCTGGATCTTGGCCAGCTCCTGCCGGGCCTGCTTGGCGGCCTTGGCATCCTTGACGGGCAGCAGAGCCTCGGCCTTGGCCACCAGGGCTTCTTTCTTGGTCAGGTTCTCGCGCTCGTTGACCGAGGTCTTATCCCGGTCTGCCTGACGGGCGTTGAAGAAGACATCCGCGGCCTGACGGAACCGGGCCCAGAGGGCATCGTCATCCTGACGTCCTGCCCGTCCGGCCTGCTTCCAACGGTCCATAAGTTCGTTGAACTGGTGGGAGGTGGGTCCCCAGTCGGTGGAGTCCTTGATCTGGTCGGCCTCGGCGATGATCTCCTCCTTGATCCGCTTGGTCTCTGACCGTTGGGCATCACGCTGCTGGGCCCACTTGCGCCGGGCCTGGTTGAAGGTGGTGCGGGCGGAGGAGAAGCGCTTCCAGAGCGCGTCCGCGTCGGCCTTGTCGATGCGGATGGTGGTGCGCTGGTGGTGCTGCCACTGCTCGAAGAGGGAACGGAACTTGTCCGCTGTGGAACGCCAGTTGGTGGAGTCGCCCAAGGAGGCAGCCAGTTCTTCGGCCTTCTCCACGATGGCGGTCCGCTCCTTGATGGCCTTGGCCATGGCATCCTTGCGTGCCTGCGCCAGCTCGGCCTTGCGTGCCTGCCCCTGTTCGGCCAACTTGTCCAACTGCGTGCGGAGGGCTGCGAGGTCGCCGACGGCCTCGGGCTGGCTGGTCTCCTCCTTGAGCGAGGTTATGGACTCGTCAATCTCGTGGGCCTTGATTTTAGGGCTGCGCAGCCTGGAGGCGAAGAGATTCAGCTTCTCCTTGAGGTCCAGGTAGCGGCGCGCGTAGAGGTTCAGGGCCTCCTTGGCATCAGCGTTGGGGAACTGGCCCACCTGACGCTCCTGGTCGCCCTCGCGGACGAAGACATTGCCCTGCTCGTCCACCCGGCCGAAGGCTTCGGCCTTGTCGATCTCCTCCTGGCTGTAGGTGGGAGCGGCCGGAGCGGCCTTGACATGAGGGGCCTTGTGGGCTAAAGCCGCAGGGGAGGGGACTGCCTTGGGCTTTGCCGGCTTAGGCTCGGCCGGTACCGATGCGCTCTGGGTCTGTCCGGCTTCGGGTGTCGTGGCAGCGGCGACCTGGCCCGCCGCATCCGCGGTGTGCTCCTCCTGCGGTGTCGAGGTGTTCTCGGGTGTGATGGCGGTGTTGTCGGCCATGGCCAGCTCCTTAGGCTTGTGTGTTGGAGAGATCGCAAAATATGGCAGTACCATTTTCCTTGACCTCCTATAGTATAGGTTCTTATGGCAAAAGGCACATCTCTATCCGGTTTCCCTGAATGGCTTCCTTCACAACGAGTGGTGGAGCAGCGCATTATCGACACGCTCCGCAAGGTCTTCGAGTTGAACGGCTACATCGGCATTGAGACCCGGGCCGTAGAAGAGGGCTCCAGCCTGCTCAAGAAGGGGGAGACCAGCAAGGAGATCTACCTGCTCTCCCGGCTGCAGGATCTGGGCCAGGAAAAGGATGTGCCGGTGGAGCGTCGGCTGGGCCTGCATTTTGACCTGACCGTGCCGCTGAGCCGCTACGTGGTGGAACACAGCAACGACTTGACCTTCCCCTTCAAGCGCTGGCAGATTCAGAAGGTCTGGCGGGGGGAGCGCCCCCAGGAGGGACGGTTCAGAGAGTTCGTCCAGGCTGATATTGATGTGATCGGCAACGGGGAGCTGCCCGACCACTACGAGGTCGAGGTGCCCCTGGTCATGCTGAGCGCCCTGGAGGAGCTGCGGGCCTTCGGACTGCCCAAGCCCACCGTGCATGCCAACAACCGCAAGCTTTCCGAGGGATTCTACCGGGGTCTGGGCCTGGAGGATGTCGAGGGCGTGCTGCGCGAGATCGACAAGCTGGACAAGATCGGCCCTGACGAGGTGGCCAGCCTGCTGGTCAGTGAGTGCGGTGCCAACCAGGACCAGGCCAGGGCCTGCTTGGATCTGGCCGAGCTGACTGCCGACGATGGCGAGCAGCTGCGCCAGCGGTTCGACGCCCTGGTCGACAAGGTTGGCATCGACAAGCAGTCTTCTTCATACGCCTTGGCCATTGAGGGGCTGGAGACGCTGGCCATGATCATCGACGAGGCCGCACGCATCCGGCCGGGCTCGGTCATCGCCGATCTGAAGATCGCCCGCGGCTTGGACTACTACACCGGCTCTGTTTATGAGACTTTCCTTGAGGGGGCGCAGTCCCTGGGATCCATCTGCTCCGGCGGCCGTTATGACAACCTGGCCAGCCAGGGCAATCGCACCTACCCGGGTGTGGGGCTGTCCATCGGGCTTTCGCGCCTGCTCTCCTACCTGTTGGCCCAGGGGGTTCAGGCCTCTCGGGTCTCCCCGGCGGCGGTCATGGTCGCTGTTTGGGACGAGGAGGATCGCACCGTCAGCAACCACATCGCCCAGGACCTACGTGCCAGGGGGATCGCCGCTGACGTGGCACCCACCGCAGCCAAGATCGGCAAGCAGATCCGCTATGCCGACCACCTGGGCATCCCCTATGTCTGGTTCCCCGCCAAGGAGGGCCAGCAGGAGGGCGACCAGGTCAAGAACATCATTACCGGCGAACAGATTCCGGCTGACCTGGTGTCGTGGACGCCGGATAGCCTGTATGCCCGGCAGAGTGTGGAATACCAGGCCTGACGCAGGGGCAGGCCGAGCATTATGGAGGTACAGGAAAGCATGGGCCAGTCGGCTTACAGAACCAGCTACGCCACGGATGTCACTGAAGATATGGTCGGTCGCCAGGTCACGGTGGCCGGGTGGGTGGATCGCCGCCGGGATCACGGAGGCGTGGCCTTCATCGACCTGCGTGACCGCTCCGGTCTGGTGCAGATCGTCATCTATGACGAGGAAGAGGCCCGGCCCCTGCGCAGCGAGTACGTGATCCAGGTCACCGGCAAGGTTCGCGAACGTCCCGAGGGCAATGACAACGAGCACCTGTCCACCGGGCACATCGAGATCGTGGCCGACAAGATCGAGGTACTGGCCAAGTCTGCCGCCCTGCCCTTCCAGGTGTCCACAGCCCTGGAGAACGAGGCCGAGAACAAGCTGCCCGGCGAGGATGTGCGGCTGCGCTACCGTTATCTGGACCTGCGCCGCCCCTCCATGCAGCGCAACATCCGCCTGAGGGCCGCCATGAATCGTGCCGCCCGTGCCGCCTTGGACAAGATGGACTTCTGTGAGATCGAGACACCGACCCTGATCAAGTCCACGCCCGAGGGTGCCCGCGACTTCCTGGTGCCGGCCCGTCTGGTGCCCGGATCCTGGTATGCCCTGCCGCAGTCCCCCCAGCTACTCAAGCAGCTGCTGATGGTGGGTGGCTTCGAGCGTTACTACCAGATCGCCCGCTGCTACCGCGACGAGGACTTCCGCGCCGACAGGCAGCCCGAGTTCACCCAGCTGGACATCGAGATGAGCTTCGCCTCCCAGGAGGATGTTATGGCCATGGCCGAGCAGGTCATTGCCGAGGTCTGGAAGGCTGCAGGATTCGAGGTCACCCTGCCCATTCCCAGGATCAGCTGGCAGGAGGCCATGGACAAGTACGGCTCCGACAAGCCCGACCTGCGCTTCGGCAACCCCATCGTCGAACTGACCGACTACTTCAAGGACACCCCCTTCCGGGTCTTCCAGGCCCCCTACGTGGGCGCCGTGGTCTACCAGGGTGCGGCCAACCTGCCCCGCAGGCAGTTCGATGCCTGGCAGGAATGGGCCCGCCAGCGGGGTGCCAAGGGTCTTGCTTACGTCCAGTTCACCGGCGAGGGCACCCTCAAGGGACCCGTGGCCAAGAACCTGTCTGATGCCGAGCGTCAGGGCCTCAAGGAGGCTGTGGGTGCTTCGGATGGCGATGCCGTCTTCTTCGCAGCCGGTCCCCGCGAGGCCTCGCAGACCCTGCTGGGTGCGGCCCGTGTGGAGATCGCCCGCCGCCAGGGACTGCTCAAGCCCGACGAATTCGCTCTGACCTGGGTGGTGGACTTCCCGCTCTTCAAGCCTACCGACGACCCCGATGACGACGATGTGGCCGTGGGCCATTCCAAGTGGACCTCCATGCACCACCCCTTCACCATGCCCTCGGCCGACTGGATCGACCGATTCGACAAGGATCCCGAGCACGCCATGAGCGACTCCTACGACATCGTCTGCAACGGTGAGGAGATGGGTGGCGGCTCGGTGCGTATCCACCGCGACGACATCCAGGACCGAATCTTCAAGGTGCTGGGTATCGGCCCCGAGGAGGCCCAGGAGAAGTTCGGCTTCCTGCTGGATGCCTTCAAGTACGGTGCTCCGCCCCACGCGGGTATCGCCTTCGGCTGGGACAGGACCGCCCAGATCCTGACGGGAGCCGACTCCATCCGCGATGTCATCGCCTTCCCCAAGTCCGGTGGCGGCCAGGATCCCATGACCGGTGCCCCTGCACCCATTTCCGACCAGCAACGCGCCGAGACCGGCGTGGACTGGGAGCCGGATCAGGAGGATGCCGACTGAGCGCACTTGGTCACTGATCGACGAGAGACTATAAGGGCTGGAATCCTGCGGGAGACCGGCCCTTATTGTTTCTGCCCCTCTATGCATTGGCGGGTCAATCGGTCGCGCTTGGCCAAGGGCTCCGCTGTTCATGAGAACCGTTTCTATGGCCGTTCTGCAACAAAGGATGAGTAAACTGCCCAATATGAGCGAAACAACCAAACAGCCGTCGGAGCGGATTCTGCCGGAGAAACCGGCCTCGGATCGCCCCGTCAAGGACAAGTCCGGGCCGCTGGTCGAGCTGGCCCACGTCGAGAAGCATTTTGGCAGCCTGCACGTCCTCAAGGACATTAACCTGCAGGTCGACACCGGCGAGGTGCTAGTGGTGGTCGGGCCTTCAGGTTCCGGCAAGTCCACCATGTGCCGGACCATCAATCGTCTGGAGTCCATCGACTCCGGTGTCATCAGGATCGAGGGGGAGCCCCTGCCCCAGGAGGGACGCGACCTGGCTCGGCTCAGGGCCGAGGTGGGCATGGTCTTCCAGTCCTTCAACCTCTTCGCCAACAAGACCATCCTGGAGAACATGACCCTGGCGCCCATCAAGGTGCGCCACATGCCCAAGAAGGATGCCGAGGACCTGGCCATGGACCTCCTGGCCCGGGTGGGCGTGGAATCCCAGGCCTCCAAGATGCCCTCCCAGCTCTCCGGCGGCCAGCAGCAGCGTGTGGCCATCGCCCGCGCCCTGGCCATGCAGCCCAAGATCATGCTCTTCGACGAGCCCACATCAGCGCTGGACCCGGAGATGGTCAACGAGGTGCTGGATGTCATGATCCAACTGGCCCAGGAGGGCATGACCATGATCTGCGTGACCCATGAGATGGGCTTTGCCCGTCAGGCGGCCGACCATATCGTCTTCATGGCCGACGGACGAATCCTGGAAAAGGACGACCCCGACGACTTCTTCGACCACCCCAAGACCCAGCGGGCCGCCGACTTCCTGTCCAAGATTCTGACCCACTGAAGCAGGAGGGAAGCGTATCCGCATGAATGCAAGCATGCATGGCATGGGCCGGCCGTTGAAACGGCTGGCCAGGAATCTGACCGCAATCCTGTGCGCACTGGGTTGCCTGGTCTCTCTGGCGGCTTGCGGCTCCGACAAGGAGGCAGGCAAGATCCGGGTGGGCATCAAGTTCGACCAGCCTGGTCTGGGCTTCAAGAAGGCCGGGACCTATGTGGGCTTCGACGTGGACGTGGCCACCTACATCGCCGACAAGCTGGGGTACAGCGCCGACGACATCGTCTGGAAGGAGGCCCCCTCCAAGCAGCGGGAGGCCATGCTCCAGAACGGCGACGTGGACATGATCCTGGCCTCCTACTCCATAACGGATGAACGCAAGCGGGCGGTCTCCTTCGCCGGACCATACATCGTGGCCGGCCAGGACCTGCTGGTGCGCAAGGAGGACCATCAGATCCGCGGCCCCGAGGACCTCAACGGCAAGCGTCTGTGCTCGGTGACCGGATCCACCTCGGCCGTCACTGTCAAGAAAAAGTTTGCTCAGGAGGTCCAGCTGATGGAGCAGCCCGGCTATGCCGAATGCGCCACGGCCCTCTTCTCCGGCATCGTCGATGCGGTCACCACTGACGACATCATCCTGGCCGGGCTGGCCTCCGCCTCCCGTGGAAGGCTGCGGTTGGTGGGCAAACCCTTCACCCAGGAGTACTACGGCGTAGGCATCAAGAAGGGTAATACCAAGCTGGCCCACAAGATCAACGCGGCCCTGGCCGACATGGAGGCCAACGGCTCCTGGCAGCGGGCGCTGGAGAACAACACCCGGGGCACCCACTACAAACCCGACCCACGCTACAACCCGCCCAAGCCAACGGAAGGAGAGTGAGATGTCAACCATCATCGAACTGTTTTCCGACTACGACATCCCGGCAGCCTTCTGGGTCAACATTCAATTGACCCTCTGGTCGGCCCTCTTCTCGCTGATTCTGGGCATCATCCTGGTGATCATGCGCATCTCGCCCATCTCCTCCCTGAGGGCCGTCGGTCGAGGGTATGTGGAGTTCTTCCAGAACATGCCTCTGACCATCATCATGGTCTTCATGGTTCTGGGGGCCTTCGCTCAGTTGAAGATCAGCTTCTCGCCGGAATTCTCCGTCAACTTCTTCTGGCTGGCGGTGACGGGCCTGTCCCTGTATACGGCGGCCTTCGTCTGCGAATCCCTGCGCTCGGGCATCAACACGGTGCCCCTGGGTCAGGCCGAGGCGGCCCGTGCCCTGGGGCTGAGTTTCTTCCAGTCGGCCTCGCAGATCATTCTGCCCCAGGCCTTCCGCGGGTCGGTGGCGCCCCTGGGCAACACCTTCATCGCCCTGCTGAAGAACTCCACCGTGGCTGCAGCCGCTTCCGTGGCTTCCGAGAGCTCCTCCCTGATGAGCGAGATGATCGAGTTCCACGCCAACGCCATTGTGGCCATCTTCCTGATTTTCGCCCTGGGATATGTGATTCTGGTTCTGCCCATCGGAGCCTTGACCACGTACCTGTCCAACAAGCTGGCAGTGAGGAGGTGAGCGGCCATGGCACAGGACAATGAGAGCTCGCTGCTCTTCGATCAACCCGGTCCCAAGGGCCGGCGCACCATACGAATCGCCAACTGGATAGCCGCCGTCATCTTCGCCATCGTGGTCATCCTGGTGTTGATGAGGCTGCACAACCCTCCGGACGGTGAGAACCAGCTGAGCTGGGAGCTCTGGCGCCCGGCCCTGGACTACGAAGCCTGGTCGGACTTCTACCTGCCCGGGCTCTGGCTGACCATCAAGGCCTCGGTTGTTGCCGTGATAGGCTCGGTCATCTTCGGATTCGTCTTCGGCATCGGCCGTCTGCTGCCCAACGGGCTGGTAAGGGCAGTCTCAGGTGTCATAGTGGAGTTCTGCAGGGCCGTCCCGGTGCTGATGATGATGATCTTCTTCTGGCGCTGGTTCGCCTTTGCCGGAATCAGCCAGGCCTCCTACTGGGCCGTCGTGCTGGGCCTGATCCTCTACAACGGCTCCGTGGTGGCTGAACTGATTCGTTCTGGCGTGGGCAACCTGCCCAATGGCCAGCGCGAGGCCTCTCTGGCCCTGGGGTTGACCAGGACCCAGTCCCTGATGCAGATTGAGGTTCCCCAGGCCGTCTATGCCATGTTGCCGGCGGCCGTGACCCAGCTGGTCGTGGTCCTCAAGGATACGGCTCTGGGCTCCATCATCATGTACACGGATCTGCTGCAGGAGTCCCGTCGCCTGGGCTCCATGTACTTCAACATCCTGCAGACCCTGGTGGTGGCCTCGGTGGTCTACTTCTTCGTCTGCTTCCTGCTGTCCCACTTCGCCCGCTGGCTGCCCAAGAAGATGCAGGAGCGCACCGCCGCCCCCGCCGACTTCGTGGAACCGGCCGCGCCTGTGGCCATCATGGATCCCTCCAATGTCAACCAGATAGCCGTGGCCAAGGAGGTGGATGAGGACCGGTACGGCGGCGCGCCGCTGCAGTACCATGCCCACCACCGTGGATCAAACGCCTCCATCCAGCACTGGAGGAAGACCCGCTACATCCAGGGCTATGACAGGACCCAGCCCGACACGCTGGTCGATCCGCACAAGGCGAGCCTGGAGATTCCGGACTTCCTCAAGCCTGGACGCGGCAGCCGCTCCGACGACGATCAGAAGGACGAGGGCAAGAATCAAGAGGGCAGAGACAAGGACTGACTAGTCTTCAGCTCCCATGATCCGAAGCCAGTCTCCGGCCGGACTTGTGTGCCTGGCCGGATAGACTGGTGGACATGGTCCAAGAACATGCTGATTCCTCAACCGCCCCAACCGGCCAGCCTCCATCCCTAGGTGACCTGGTTCCCGAGGCGGGAGGCCCTCGCAACCTGACCGAGGATCAGATCTACGACCGCTTTTTCTCCTGGGTGGCTTCCCGGGGCATCACCCCCTGGCCGCATCAGGAGGAGGCTGTGCTTTCCCTGGTTTCAGGTGACCATGTGATTCTGTCGACCCCGACCGGCTCGGGCAAGTCCATGGTGGCCCTGGCCATGCATTTCATCGCCCTATGCACAGGACGGCGCTCCTACTACACGGCCCCCATCAAGGCCCTGGTCTCAGAGAAATTCTTCGACCTGGTTTCGGTTCTGGGTCGCGACCGGGTGGGTATGATCACCGGCGACACCCACATCAACACGGATGCCCCGGTCATCTGCTGCACGGCCGAGATCCTGGCCAACCAGGCCTTGAGGGAGGGCAGGCATGCCGATATCGGGTGCGTGGCCATGGATGAGTTCCACTATTACGGGGACCCGGACCGAGGCTGGGCCTGGCAGGTGCCCCTGCTGACCCTGCCAGATGTGCAGTTCCTGCTCATGTCGGCCACCCTTGGCGACGTGGATCAGATTGCCCAGGACCTGGAGCGCAAAACCGGTGTGGGTGTGGACATCGTGGCCGATGCCCCCCGGCCGGTGCCACTGGATTACCGTTACGTGGACACCCCCCTGCCTAGCACCGTGGAGTCCCTGCTGGCCGATGGGGATTCGCCGGTCTACATCGTTCATTTCTCCCAGGATGCCGCCCTGGAGACGGCTCAGGCCCTGTCCAGCACGGGGGTCTCCGACCGGGACCAGCGCGACCGGATCAAGGAGGCCATGGCTGGCACCCGCTTCACCACGGCCTTCGGCAGGATTCTGCAGCGGCTGCTGCGCACCGGGGTCGGGGTCCATCATGCGGGCATGCTGCCACGATACCGGCGCCTGGTTGAGCAGTTGGCCCAGGATGGCCTTCTGCCGGTCATCTGCGGCACAGATACCCTGGGGGTGGGCATCAACGTGCCCATTCATACGGTCCTGCTGACCGGACTGACCAAGTTCGACGGCTACAAGATGCGTCGTCTGCGGGCCCGGGAATTCCACCAGATCGCCGGTAGGGCCGGGCGCATGGGCTTCGACACCAGCGGACTGGTCGTGGCCGAGGCACCTGAATACGAGATAGAGAACGCCAGGGCCGTGGCCAAGGCGGGCAACGATCCCAAGAAGCTCAAGCGGATCAAACGCAAGAAGCCTCAGGAGGGGTTCGTCACCTGGGGCAAGGGAACCTTCGACAAGCTGATTGAGGCCCGTCCTGAGACCCTGACGCCGCACCTGAAGATCACCCACGCCATGGTCCTCAACGAGGTTGATCAGGGCGGGGATGCCAGGAGGCGGGTGGAGGACCTGATCGAGGACTCCCGTCAGACCCCGCAGCAGAAGGAGCACCTGCAGGACCGGGCTGACGAAATCTTCCAGACCTTGACCGACACCGGAGTCATCGAAACTGAACGGAACCCGGACGGCGGCCTGGACTACTTCACGACCGTGGATCTGCCCGAGGACTTCGCCCTGGACCAGCCCCTTTCGCCCTTCCTGCTGGCCGCCCTGGAACTGCTGGATCCCGAGGATGCTGACTATGACATGAATCTGCTCTCCATGGTCGAGGCCACACTGGAGGATCCTCGGCAGATACTCAAGGCCCAGCAGCGGCAGGCCCGCGACGTGGCCATCCAGCAGATGAAGGAGGATGGCCTGGAGTATGAGGAACGGATGGAGCGCCTGCAGGAGGTGACTTGGCCCAAGCCCCTGGAGGAGCTGCTGGGGGAGGCCTTCGACCGCTACCGCCGGGACGTTCCCTGGGCCAACGACTATGAGATCCATCCCAAATCCGTGCTGCGGGACATGATCGAGACGGCCTCGGACTTCAACGGCTACATCGCCCGCTACGGAATATCCCGGTCGGAGGGGACCCTGCTGCGATACCTGTCCGATGCCTATCGGGCTTTGAGCAGGACGGTTCCCGAAGAGTTCATGGATGAGCGGCTGGAGGATATCCTGGCCTGGCTGGGACTGATCGTGCGCTCGGTGGACTCCAGCCTGGTGGATGAGTGGGAGGCCGCAGGCAGGGCTGAAAATGGCGAAGTCCCGAGTGGGCTAGATGCCGCCCCGCCCAAGGTGGAAAACCAGGTGGTGACGGACCGGCGGGGGCTGACCCTGCTGGTGCGCAACGCCATGTTCCAGCGGGTGGAGCTGGTGGCCGCCGACCGGCCGGAGGCCCTGGCCGACCTGGATGCAGACTGGGGCTACGGCCTGCGGGCCTGGAGCGACGCGCTGGACGACCTCTACGAGGACCATGAGCAGATCCTGACCGATGCCCAGGCCCGGTCCTCGGACTTCTTCAGCCTGGATGACCGGGACGAGCGTCAGGGCCACACCTGGCGGGTCCAGCAGATCTTCGACGATGTCGAGGGCGAACGCGACTGGGGCATCGCCGGCATCGTGGATCTGGATGCCACTCAGGAGAGCGGTCAGGTGGTCTTCAAGGAATACCGAGTGGGTCCCATCGAGGAGTTGATGGAGCTCTAGGCCGGGGTCTTTTACAGGACCTTGGAGAGGAAGGACTGCAGCCGAGGGCTCTGCGGGTGGCCGAAGATCTGCTCGGGCGTGCCCTCCTCCTCAATGATCCCGGCATCGGTGAAGATCACCCTGGAGGAGACCTCCCGGGCGAAGGCCATCTCGTGGGTGACCAGGATCATGGTCATGCCACCCTCGGCCAGGGAGCGGATGACTTGGAGCACGTCGCCCACCATCTCCGGATCCAGGGCCGAAGTGGCCTCATCGAAGAGCATGATGTCCGGGTGCATGGCCAGTGCCCGGGCGATGGCGACACGCTGCTGCTGACCGCCGGACAGGTCCGTGGGTCGTGCGTCCGCCTTCTCCTGCAGACCTACGGTCTCCAGCAGGTCCAGGGCCTGCTGCCGGGCGTCCTCCTTAGGCGTCTTGTGCAGCATGTGCGGGGCCAGCATGATGTTGTCGGCCACGCTCATGTTGGGGAAGAGGTTGAAGTGCTGGAAGACCATGCCCACGTGCTCGCGCAGCTTGTCGATGTTGGTCTTTGGATCGGAAATGTCGATTCCATAGACGCTGATGGTGCCCGAGGTCGGCGTCTCCAGGGCGTTGATGCAGCGCAACAGGGTGGACTTGCCCGCGCCCGAGGGGCCGATGATGGAGATGACCTCGCCCGGTTTGACCTCCATGTCGATCCCCTTGAGGACCTCGGTGTCGCCGTAGCGCTTGTGCAGGTCGCGGATGGATACGGCCATCTGGGACTTTCCCTGGCTGAGGTGACTTTGGTTCTGACGGATGCGACGTGTCAGTCGTCCGGTGTCCATGTCCGGGTCCTCGAAGTTCATCGATGCAGCCTCCTATCGAGCATATTGGCCATCCAGGTCAGGGCGCTGATGGCGACGAAGTAGATGACGCCCACCATGAAGAGGGTCTCGGTCACGCGGAAGTTGGCCGCGTAGATCTGCTGGGCCTGGTAGAGCAGTTCGCCGAAGCCGATGGCCAGCAGCAGGGAGGAATCCTTGAGCATGATGACCAGCTGGTTGATGATGGAGGGAGTGGCGATTCTGACGGCCTGGGGCAGGATGACCCGGCGCAGGGCCATGCGACGGGTCAGGCCCAGGCTGCGTGCCCCCTCCATCTGCCCGACGTCCACCGAGTCGATGGCCCCGCGCACGATCTCGACCAGGTAGGCTCCGGAGTTCAGGGACAGGGTCAGCGCGCCGGCCAGCCAGATGCTGATGCGGTGGCCGATCAGCTGGGGAACGCCCAGGTAGAAGAAGAAGGCCCAGACCAGGACGGGTGTGCCCCTGAAGACCGCCACGTAGATCCGGGCAATCCAGGACAGGATACGGTTGGGGCTGATCCGCCACAGTCCCAGGATGATGCCGATGGCCAGGGCGATGACGAAGGATATGGCCGTGATGGCCAGGGTGTTGCGCAGGCCCAGCATCAGGGAGGGGAAGGCCTGACGGACCAGCTCGAAGAATCCTGGCCGGGAGGCGGAGTCATTCTTGCCGGAATGGCTGCTGCCCACATAGGAGTCGACCAGTTTCTTATAGCTGCCGTCAGCCTTCATCTTGGCCAGACCCTCGTTGAAGGCGGCCACAAATTCCTTGTTCTCGCCCTTGCGGACGGCCGCCCCGTAGGAGGCGCCGGGCTCCTTCTTGGTCACGGTCTTCAGCCCGTTGCCCTGGGCGATGCCGTAGGCCAGGACCGGGTAGTCGTCAATGACCGCCTGGGCGTTGCCGGACTTGACCATCTCGTACATGGTGGAGGACTGGTCCACCGCCTTGACGCTAAAGCCGTACTGGGCCGCCCGCTGCTTGGCGAAAGCCTCGCCCTCGCTGCCGGTCTTGACGGCCACCACGCTGCCTCGCAGATCCTTGTAGCTGTGGATCTGCTCGTTATCCTTGGCAATGGCCATTTGCACGCCGGAGTCGAAATAGGGGTCGGTGAAGTCGTAGACCTGCTTGCGCTGGTCGGTGATGGTCATGCCGGCTATGACCACATCGGCCTGCTGGGAGTTCAAGGCCTGCAGGGCGGCGTTGAATCCCAGGGATTGGATCTGCACCGAGAAGCCCTCGATGTCGGCGATCTTGCGGATCAGATCCATGTCGATGCCGACCAACTTGCCGGAGGAGTCGCGGAACTCGAAGGGGGCAAAGGTGGTGTCGGTGGCGACGCGGAAGGTGCGTCCGTGGACCGCCTGTGCGGCGGGTGAGTCCTGGGCCGCCTGCGCCGGGGTGGCCAGGGGGGCGACGATCAGGGCTGAGAGCCCCAGGATCAGGGCAAGCAGGCCCATGGCCCACCTGCCCGGACCGGATGTCCATCCCTGGCGAACATGCTTGGCGATCACTGGCGATTCTCCTTATTGTTCCGACCTGTGCCGGTCCCGGTTTTTTCATGGGCCTTCCTGAAGATATTCAGGCGGATGACCAGTAAACTGTACACACACCGGGTTTCCGGAGCCCAACTACGCGCTGGGCGATACGGCTATATGGGTTCCCAGTCTAGCGCGTTCGTCCTGCTGTTTGCGGCAGACGCAGGCCTATGCTGGTGAGGTCGGGGAGCCATAGGGGCCCCGAGGAATGAGGTAGTGCAGATGGTTGATGATCTCTTCCAGGCAGCGGATCCCCCCGAGGAGCACACCCTGCCTCTGGCGGTCAGGATGCGACCCAGGAGCCTGGACGAGGTGGTCGGCCAGGATAAGGTCACGGCTCCGGGAACCCCCTTGGAACGGCTGGCCCGGTCGGATCCGAACAACCGTCTGACGGCTCCCAGCTCGGTCATTCTTTTCGGCCCTCCTGGAGTGGGCAAGACCACCCTGGCCTACATTGTGGCTCGACAGTCCGGGCGGCATTTCGAGGAGCTTTCGGCCGTCACCTCGGGTGTCAAGGAGGTGCGGCAGGTTCTCGCCCAGGCTCGGGAGCGGCTGGTCAGCCAGG
Organism: Bifidobacterium sp. A11; assembly: GCF_000499185.1. Lineage (NCBI taxonomy): Bacteria > Bacillati > Actinomycetota > Actinomycetes > Bifidobacteriales > Bifidobacteriaceae > Bifidobacterium > Bifidobacterium sp. A11. The sequence goes on along the minus strand of NZ_AWUO01000010.1, from coordinate 370 downwards.
GTCAGGAGACGGTCCTTTTCATCGATGAGGTCCACCGCTTTTCCAAGTCCCAGCAGGATGCCCTGCTGCCCAGCGTAGAGAACCGGGATGTGACCTTTATCGCAGCCACCACGGAGAATCCAAGCTTTTCAGTCATTGCGCCATTGCTTTCGCGTTCGGTGGTGGTCAAGCTGGAGGCCTTGGACGACCAGGACCTGGCCAAGCTGATCCGCCGGGCTGTCAAGGACCAGCGAGGGCTCAAGGATCAGGTACGGCTGGATCCAGCGGCTTTAGACCAGATAGTGCGTTTTTCGGGGGGCGACGCCCGCCGGGCCCTGACCATTTTGGAGGCTGCAGCCGGGGCCGTCACCGAGGACGGGCCTCGTGCCAA
>NZ_AWUO01000009.1:0-93061 GCF_000499185.1 Bifidobacterium sp. A11 | reverse complement strand
TCTGGTACATACCAGATTTTAAAAGGGCCTCGCAGCAATATGTGGATTACTGCGAGGCCCTTTTGTTGACTTGTGCTCAGCGTTCTTTGTCCGTTATTCCTGCACTGTGCGAACTACCCAAGCGGTTGTGTCTTGGGGAAGCGAGCCGTCCTCGGCTAGGTCTCCCGATGTGAGCACAATTCGTCCTTGTGGAAGGGGAGTCGGTGTCTGCGAAAAATTAGTCAGACAGGTCAGTTCCGCAGGTTTGGAATCGACAAGTGCCTTGCGTGTGTAGGAAATCCGGCCGTCTGTGGCAGATAGGGCCGTGACTTCCACGTTGCCTGTGGGGGTCAGCAATGTGGCTCGTAGATTAAGGGCTTTCCTATAGAGGGAGAGCATCGAGGTCTTATTGCTCTCCTCTTGATCAACAGCAAAGTCTTTGAACCAGAGCGGCTGCGGAAGATGGGGGTCGCTGGCTGGCCCTCCATCCTTGGTATGCGAGGGGGAGAACCCGAAGGAGGCCCCTTCTCCAAAGGCAGGATTCCACTTTGCGGGGGCAGGTGTGTCTCCGGCGACCCAGGGCAAGGGGACTCGGCACCCATCACGGCCTTTTTCGGTGTATTTGCCGCGGGTTCGGTGCGCAGTCGGATCCTCCAGACGGTCCCAGGGAATATCAGGAACTTCGAACAGGCCAAGCTCCTCACCCTGATAGATGTATACAGAGCCAGGTAATGCTGCTTCGAGGGCAAATCCTGCGCGTGCCCTGCGCGTGCCCTTGGCCCGGTCCTCGAAATAAGTCTGCCCGTCTCGAAGGATCCAGTCCTTGTCAAGCTGATGATAGGTGGAGCTGTCCACTTGGGGCAGCGCGTATCTGGTAGCTTGTCTGACCACATCGTGGTTGCTCATCACCCATGTTGTGGTCGATCCTGAGTCCTTGGCGGATTGCAGGCCTTCGGCAATGGCGGTGTACAGGGCCTGGCAGTCCCAATTGGCCTTGGCGAACTCGAAGTTGAAGACCTGCCCCAGTTCGTTCTCGGATGCGTACAGATGCTGGTGCTCAGGCACGACCCAGGCTTCTCCGACTGCGAAACGGTGAGGTTCGAATTCGTTGAAGACCTTTCGCCATTCCTTATATATGTCATGTACTTCGGGTCTGTCCCATAGCGGATGCTCATAGTTGTGATAAGTGGACTGTTCCTGGACGGGCCATTTGTCCAGCTCGGACAGAGGGCGGCTGTCCAGATCCTTGGCCAGCCCGTGGGCCACGTCAATTCGAAAACCGTCTGTGCCATGATTGGACCAGAAACGGAATATGTCCTTAAAGGCTTCGTGAACTTCCTTGTTCTTCCAGTTCAGATCAGGCTGCTCTTTGGCGAATATATGCAAGTACCATTCGCCGTCGTCAACCTGCTCCCAGGCAGGCCCTCCGAACAAGGACATCCATCCATTGGGTGGCAGTTCTCCATTCGTACCTCTGCCCCGGCGGAAGATGTATCTGTCTCGTTCGGGGGATCCCGGAGCTGCACGCAGGGCATCCTGGAACCATTCGTGCTTGTTTGACGTGTGATTGGGAACAATGTCCACGATGACCTTGAGCCCTAATGCATGAGCTTTTTCGGTCATTTCGTCGAAATCCGCCATGCTGCCTAGGCGTGGGTCGACATTGCGGTAATCCATGACATCATACCCGCCGTCGGCCAATTCCGATGGGTAGAAGGGTGACAGCCAGATGGCGTCTACGCCCAGGTCTCGCAGATATTCCATTTTTTCGGTCACGCCTCGGATGTCGCCAATGCCGTCGCCATTGACATCCTTGAAACTGCGCGGATATATCTGATATACAACTGCCTGCTTCCACCAATCATCGTTCATGTTGTTGTTGGTCATGCACATCTCCTCCTCGAAACAGGCCGTCTTATTGATCAGCTTTTATGTGACAACGATAGCAAAACCATTGGTCATTAATTTTCGGCTTTCTAACAGCATTCATTAGAGCTTATTTCAGAGCTATGATGAGTCAATGCGAGCTTTGGAAATGTGTAATTGCATACGTTCTCATTACCATCAAATTGATCCGTCTCGGCAATTTAGACGCAATGGGAATAATATTTGCCAGAAGAAGTTGAGTGATGTAGGCTCAAGTTTCGGAGTGGTCATGATGGCTGCTTGCCCGGGCCGACGGGAGCCGGCCATCGGGACCACGAACGAAGCGCGAGCGGAGAACGTGAACGATGAGGTGCAGGGCCAGACCCTGCGCCCCAATTTCATCAGGAGGTAATGAGTATGGCACGTGCAGTTGGCATTGATCTGGGAACCACCAATTCCTGCATTGCAACCCTGGAGGGCGGCGAGCCCACCGTAATCGTCAACGCTGAGGGCGCGCGGACCACGCCATCGGTGGTGGCGTTCAGCAAGTCCGGCGAGATTCTGGTTGGCGAAGTGGCCAAGCGCCAGGCGGTCACCAACGTGGACCGGACCATCAGCTCGGTCAAGCGTCACATGGGCACCGACTGGTCCGTCGAGATCGACGGCAAGAAGTGGACCCCGCAGGAGATTTCGGCCCAGATCCTCATGAAGCTCAAGAGGGATGCCGAGTCCTACCTGGGCGAACCTGTCACCGACGCGGTCATCACCTGCCCTGCCTACTTCAACGACGCTCAGCGCCAGGCCACCAAGGATGCCGGCAAGATCGCCGGCCTGAACGTCCTGCGCATCATCAACGAGCCCACCGCCGCGGCCCTGGCCTACGGCCTGGAGAAGGGCAAGGAAGATGAGCGCATCCTGGTCTTCGATCTGGGCGGCGGCACCTTCGACGTCTCCCTGCTGGAGATCGGCAAGGACGACGACGGCTTCTCCACCATCCAGGTTCAGGCCACCAACGGCGACAACAAGCTGGGCGGCGATGACTGGGATCAGAAGATCATCGACTGGCTGGTCAGCGAGGTCAAGAACAAGTACAACGTGGATCTGTCCAAGGACAAGATCGCCCTGCAGCGGCTCAAGGAAGCTGCTGAGCAGGCCAAGAAGGAGCTGAGCTCCTCCTCGTCCACCAGCATCTCCATGCAGTACCTGGCCATGACCCCCGACGGGACTCCAGTTCACCTGGACGAGACCCTGACCCGGGCGCACTTCGAAGAGATGACCTCTGACCTGCTGGGCCGCTGCCGCACGCCTTTCAACAACGTGCTGCACGATGCCGGCATTTCGGTTCAGGACATCGATCACGTGGTGCTGGTCGGCGGCTCCACCCGTATGCCCGCCGTCAAGGACCTGGTCAAGGAACTGACCGGCGGCAAGGAAGCCAACCAGACCGTCAACCCTGATGAGGTCGTGGCCGTCGGCGCTGCCGTGCAGTCCGGCGTCATCAAGGGCGACCGCAAGGACGTGCTGCTGATCGACGTGACCCCGCTTTCCCTGGGCATCGAGACCAAGGGCGGCATCATGACCAAGCTGATCGACCGCAACACCGCCATCCCGACCAAGCGCTCCGAGGTGTTCTCGACCGCTGAGGACAACCAGCCTTCCGTGCTGATCCAGGTCTACCAGGGCGAGCGCGAATTCGCACGTGACAACAAGCCCCTGGGCACCTTCGAGCTGACGGGCATCGCTCCGGCTCCGCGCGGCGTTCCTCAGATCGAGGTCACCTTCGACATCGACGCCAACGGCATCGTGCACGTCTCCGCCAAGGACAAGGGCACCGGCAAGGAGCAGTCCATGACCATCACCGGCGGTTCCGCCCTGCCCAAGGACGAGATCGACCGCATGGTCAAGGAGGCCGAGGCTCACGAGGCCGAGGACAAGCAGCGTCGTGAGGACGCAGACACCCGCAATGCCGCCGAGTCCGCCGCCTACCAGACCGAGAAGCTGGTCAACGACAACAAGGACAAGATCTCCGACGAGGTGGCCAAGGAGGTCACCGACAAGGTCAACGCTCTGAAAGAGGCTCTGAAGGGCGAGGACATGGACAAGATCAAGAACGCCCAGAGCGAGCTGATGACCTCTGCCCAGAAGATCGGCCAGGCCCTCTACGCCCAGCAAGGCTCCGCTGACGGTGCAGGCGCCCAGGGCGCTGCAGGTGCCGCCGGTGCTGCCTCGGGTGCAGGCTCCTCCTCGTCCGCCGATGACGACGTGGTGGATGCCGAGGTCGTGGACGACGACGACAAGAAGAAGGACGGCGAGTGACATGTCGGCCTTCGACAAGGATGATGCCGGGCCGCTGAAGGGCGACCCGGCCGCCGCCGGCGAACCGGATGGGAACGAGGCCAAGGCCTCTGACGCCGCTTCGACACCCGATCAGGAAGCGGCGCGCGGCCGTCATGCCGGCGAGAGCGCTGCAGACGAGAGCCAGGCGGCTGGCCAGTCCTCGTCGGATTCCTCCGTCAAGGACGCGTCGTCAGCGGATGCTCAGGCTGATGACAAGACTGATGCTGACTCGGCCAAGGAGGAGAGCGCCGACAAGGGATCAGATGGGCTGACTCCTCTGGGTCAGGCCAAGAAGGAGGCCGCCGATTACCTGGAGGCTCTCCAGCGCGAGCGGGCCGAGTTCGTCAACTTCCGCAACCGCGCCAAGAAAGAGCAGGACATCTTCCGCCAGCACGGCATCGTGGATGTGCTGACCGCCCTTCTTCCGGCCCTTGATGACATTGACCGGATCAAGGAGCACGGGCAGATGGACGACTCCTTCCAGGCCGTAGCCAAGAAGATCGACAAGACCTTCGAGAAATTCGGCGTCGAGAAGTTCGGTGAAAAAGGCGAGGACTTCGACCCCACCAAGCATGAGGCCATCCTGCACAAGCCGGATCCCAAGGCCGAGAAAGAGACCGTTGACACGGTCGTTGAGGCAGGCTATCGGATCGGTGACCGGGTGATTCGTGCTGCCAGGGTAGTGGTGACTTCGCCCGGGCAGTAGCAGGGACGGTGATTGCGGACCTTCCGCAGGCTGAATAGACGCCTTCGCACGCGGCGGCTGGTGGGTTATGGCCCTGCCCGCCGCCGCACGCGAAAGGGCGGATTCCAATTCGATATATTCGTAGCTTATGAGGAAAGGAGACATGGATGGCTGAGAATGAATGGCTGAGCAAGGACTATTACAAGGTCCTTGGTGTCTCCAAGGACGCCAGCGAAGCGGAGATCACCAAGGCCTACCGCAAGCTTGCCCGCAAATACCATCCCGATCTCAATAAGACCAAGGAGGCTGAGGAGAAGTTCAAGGACATCTCCGAGGCCTACGACGTGCTCAGCAACAAGGAGCAACGTCAGAAGTACGACGCCATCCGCCAGTTCGGCATGGGGGGAGCCCGGTTCGCCGGGGGTTCCGGCCAGGGCGGCTTCAACACCGATGCCTTCTCGGACATCTTCGGCTCCATGTTCGGTGGGGCTGGAGCGCCTGGAGGCACCCGTATCCGTTTCGGCGACGGTTCGGGGCAGCCGGACTTCGCTGACATCTTCTCCTCCTTCGGCGGGGGTGCCGGCGGTGGCGGCCGGACCGCCTACCAGGAGAGCAGGCCCAGGCCAGTCAAGGGCGAGGATCGCAATTCGCGCATCGGCCTGTCCTTCCGTCAGGCGGTCAAGGGGGCTACGGTCTCCCTAAGCGTGGGCGGCAAGCGCTTCAAGACGCATATCCCTGCTGGGGTTCGCAATGGCCAGCGGATCAGGTTGGCTGGCAAGGGTCGGCCCGGCAGGGACGGGGGCGCCAATGGCGACCTCTACCTGCAGATCAGCGTCCAGCCCAGCCAGCGGTTCACCATGAAGGACAGGGATCTGGTCATGACCCTGCCGGTAACGGTATCCGAGGCTGCCCTGGGGGCCAAGGTCCAGGCCCGGGACATCGACGACCAGGTCGTCACCTTCAAGATCCCGGCCGGCTCCTCCAGCGGCGACGAGATCCGCATCGCCGGCAAGGGGGTACAAGACCGGCGCGGCAAGGGCGACCTGGTGGGGCGGCTTGAGATCCGCATGCCTGGTCGGTTGGGCATGGCCCAGAAGAAGGCCATGCGTGACTTTGCCAAGTCCAGCGGTGATTTCGACGAGCGGATCGCCGGTGAGCGCATGAAGATATGACGATCCCGATGCAGGATCAGGTTGGAACGAACAGCGGAGAGGAGTGATGATCATGGTCAGGGTGGATCCCGAGACCAGGCGGATCTATCTGGCCTGCGCTCGCGGTTTGGTGGCCGGGCGCATCAGTCTGGATGCTGCCGATGATGCTGGCTTGGACATCGAGCTGCCGGTCTTCAGCGTCGGCCAGGTCGGGCAGTTGGCCAACATCCATCCGCAGACCCTGCGCCAATACGACCGGCTGGGTCTGATCGTGCCGGAACGGACCGAGGGTGGTGCACGCCGATACTCCCTGCGGGATCTGGACCGGCTGGGTCAGGCTCAGCATTTGAGCCAGGACGAGTCCATCAACCTGGCCGGGGTGACCAGGATCCTGGCCCTAGCCGAGGAGAATCGTCAGCTGAGGCGCCAGCTGCGCCGCTCCCACCAGTCACAGGGATCCAGCATGTTCGCCGCCGCTGCCGACGGCCGGGTCGTCGAGGTCAGGCGGTCCAGCAGGGCCCGGCTCTGGCGGCAGGACACGACGCATGACGAGGCCGATCCGACTGAGTCCAAATCGCTGATCGTCTGGAGCGTACGCTCCTGAAGCAGGTGAGGGGCCTGTGCTATGGTGTACAGGTTGGCCGCTAGCCCAAGAGCTGCGGCTGATCGTCGCCTGAATGCTTTGAGTACGGGGAAACCGCTTGCGCGAAATTCGTCATTCTCTGCTTTGCACGCGGCCTGCGAACTGTCGACCGACAGTACCGTTTTCTTCCCTGTTGTGAAAGGTCATTGTGACTGCTTCATCCATGCCCGATTCCAATTCGTCCAATTCCGACAATTCTGCTGTAGAACCTATGGCTTTTGACCAGCTGGGGGTGCCTGAACCCTTGGTCCGCGTCCTGCGCAAGGACGGCAAGACCAGCGCTTTCCCCATCCAACGGGATACCCTGCCTGATGCCCTGGCCGGCCGTGACATCCTGGGCCGGGGGCGGACTGGTTCCGGCAAGACCCTGGCTTTCAGCATCCCCCTGGTGGCTCGACTGGCTGCCGATGAGGAAGGACGGGTTCGCCACGGCCGGGGGGGTGCCGCCGGATCAGGCAGCATGCCCCGTCCGCGCGGCCTTGTTCTGGCTCCCACCCGCGAGCTGGCCAATCAGATCGACGAGGTTCTCAACCCCCTGGCCCAGGCCTACGGCATGCGAACTTGCACCGTCTACGGCGGCGTTGGCCAGGGCCGTCAGGTCGATGCCCTTCGGCGCGGGGCCAAGATTGTGGTGGCCTGCCCTGGTCGCTTGGAGGATCTGCTCCGTCAGCACAAGCTCAGCCTGGAGGACGTGGAGATCGCCGTGCTGGACGAGGCCGACGAGATGGCTGACATGGGCTTCCTGCCTGCCGTGGAGCGGATCCTGGCCCAGGTTCGCCCCGGCGGTCAGCGCATGCTTTTCTCGGCCACCCTTGACCACGGTGTGGATGCCGTGGTCAAGCGTTTCCTCAAGGACCCCAAGATTCACGAGGTGGACTCGGCAACCCAGCATGTGGATCTGATGACCCACCACATCTTCCGCACCACCCAGGCCGCCAAGCATGATCTCGTGCGCAAGCTGGCTTCAGGCACCGGACGTCGTATTCTCTTCACCCGGACCAAGTTCCAGGCCAAGAAGCTGGCCAAGAACCTGATTGACAACGGCATACCGGCCGCACAGCTGCATGGCAACCTTTCTCAGAACCAGCGCGATCGCAACCTAGGGGCTTTCTCACGGGGCGAGGTGAAGGTCCTGGTGGCTACCGACGTGGCCGCCCGCGGCGTGGACATCAGTGACGTAGACCTTGTGGTTCAGGTGGATCCGCCGGCCGATTCCAAGTCCTTCTTGCATCGGTCAGGGCGTACGGCCCGGGCCGGCCGTTCCGGCGACGTGGTCACCTTGGTCCTGCCCGACCAGTGGCGCGACACCAGGCGGATGCTGCGCATGGCCCATATCGATGCCAAGCCGGTTCAGGTGACCGCCGATTCGCCTGAGGTTACCGAACTTGTAGGACCCGTGGCCAAGCCGGTGCAAGGCTGGTCCTTGCAGGCCGAGCAGCCGCAGGCCTCAGGCGGCCGGTCTGCCCGTGGAGGCCGTAGCGGCCGAAGCGGACATCGGGATCGTCGGCCTTACCGTTCCCGGAGGTCAAGTGACCGACCGGCACTCGATCATGAGGATGGTCCCTTGGACGGCCGGACCAGAGGCCATCGTCATTCCGGCAGCAGCGAGCGGACCCGTGGTCACGACCATGGCCGTGGCAGCGGCCGCGCTGGCTCTCGTTTTGACGCGGACCGTCGTGGGTTCCGCCGCGGTCATCGTCGTCATCGTCGCGATGGCAACCCCTTCCGCTCTGCCTCCAAGCGTTGATCCGCTGATGGGCGTATTTCAGTAATGCGCCCATCGTGGTTGTCGGTTTCGCTGAAGCTTTTCTCTGAGCGTTTGACGAGGAATCGCAATCCAATCCGGCCCTGGCTACGTGCCAGGGTTCTTGCTTATAAAGCTGCCTGATGCCGCTATGCATCGACCTGCCTGATTGATCCTGGCAGAAGAGCGATAGCGATGCAGTGAAAGAAAAACGGCATAGGAAAAGAAGAAAAAGTATCTCGACACTGTGGAGCTGAGGGTAGTCGAAACCCCGACCTCTTCGATGCGAACGAAGCGCTCTACCAACTGAGCTACAGCCCCATTCGTTGCCCGACCGTAGCCGAACAACAGAAGCTTACTTTAGCGCGTGCCCTGGCCAAACGCAAAATATCCCAGATCAAGCATCAGTCCGCCTTGGCGCTGGTTTTTTCGGCGGAAGCCTTCTTGCGGCCGAACTTTGCCTTGAGCAGGCCGATGACCGTGGGCAGGACCGAGATGACCAGGATCAGGATGATGACCAGCTCGAAATGCTGCTGGACTGCGGGGATGCCGCCGAAGAAATAGCCCAGAAGGGTGAAGAGGCTTGACCATACCAAGCCGCCTAGGACACTGAAGGGGGTGAAGCGTCGCCAGCGCATTCCGGAAATGCCTGATATGAAGGGCATGAAGGTTCTGATGAAGGGGAGGAAGCGTCCCAGGACCACGGCCAGGGGGCCCCACTTGTCGATCAGGCCCTCGGTCTTGGCGATTCGTTCGGGGGTCAGTGACTTCACGCGTCCCGAACGGACGATGGCCCGTCCGAAGAAGTGCCCGATGAAGTAGTTGCTCTGGTCGCCCAGGATGGGGGCCAGCCAGACGACGGGCAGGAGCACGTCCAAGGCCATGCCGCTGGATGGGTCATGGGCGAAGACGCCGGCGGCGAAGAGCAGGGAGTCGCCCGGCAGGAAGGGCATGAAGACCACGCCTGTCTCGATGAAGATGATCAGGAAGATGAACCCGTAGGTCGGCACCAGCCCCATGGCGATCCAGCTCGCGATGGCGCTGCGCGGATCCTTGAGCAGGTGTATCAGCCAGTTGACGAACCCCATGAATCGCGTTCCATTCCGTCGATGTGTGCTTTTCCAGAACCGAGACACACTTTAACAAGCTGGCCTTGGCACCCGGTACTCCCCGGTCTGATTCCTTGCGAGGACAACACAACCCATCGTTGCCGGACTTATCGGCTGTCGGCCACGGTCCTGTCGTCGGTCCTCCTGTGCGAAGATAGGCAGGAAGGGTCACACAATTGAGGAGTGGACATATGGTCAATGACGAACGGCTCGCCTTCCCTGAGGACTTCACCTGGGGCACGGCAACGGCATCCTTCCAGGTAGAGGGTGCGGCGCATGAGGACGGCAGGGGGGACTCCATCTGGGACGTCTACTGCAGGCAGCCAGGAAGGATAGCGGATGGATCCAATGGCGATGTCGCCTGTGATCAGTACCACCGCTACCCAGAGGACATTGCGCTGATGAAGCAGATGGGGGTGGGGGCCTACCGGCTGTCTGTAGCCTGGTCTCGTATTGTGCCCCAGGCAGGCGGTGCCATCAACCAGGCTGGCTTGGATCACTACCGGCGGGTGCTGGACATGCTGCTGGAAAACGGCATCAAGCCTGTAGTCACCCTCTACCACTGGGATCTGCCTCAGTACCTGCAGGAGGCTGGAGGCTGGGCCAACCGCGACACCGCCCAACGATATGCCGACTATGCAGCCGTCCTGGCCAAGGCTCTGGGCGATCGGGTGCAGACTTGGACAACCCTGAACGAACCTTGGTGCTCGGCCTATCTGGGCTATGGCGATGGCGGCCATGCTCCAGGCATCCGCGACTACGGGCAGGCTCTGGCAGCGGTCCATCATCTGAATCTTGCTCACGGTCTGGGAGCCCAGGCCATCCGTGCCGAGCTGGGTGACAGGGCGCGCATATCGGTGACCCTGAACCTGCAGGTCAACCGGGCCGATAGCGACGATCCGGCGGATCTGGCGGCCAAGACCCGGGCAGACCTGTTCGCCAACGAGGTATGGCTGGGCCCCATGCTGGCCGGAACCTATGACCAACGCATCCATGATGCCGCTGAGGGTATCACTGACTGGAGCTTCGTTCGTGACGGCGATCTGGAACAGATCCATCAGCCCTTGGACGTGCTGGGCATCAACTACTACTCGACCAACCACGTGCGGGGTCGAAGCGGCGCTGGTTCCGAGCGCAACCCCATGCCCGCCCAGGAGATGGTCGAGACTCTGCCTCCTCAGGGGCCGTTGACCGCCATGGGCTGGAACCAGGAGCCTCAGGGGCTGACCGATCTGCTCATGGAGGTCTCCGGCCGTTTCCCCAAACTGGATCTTATGATCACTGAGAACGGATCTGCCTGGGAGGACCAGGTCAGCATGGATCCATCCTTCCCCGGCGGCAAAGGGGTGCACGATCCCCAGCGGGTGGCCTATCTGGAGGAGCACCTGCGTGCCGTGGCCCGGGCCATCCATGAAGGAGCCCGGGTGACCGGTTACTTCGCTTGGTCCCTGCTGGATAACTTTGAGTGGGCCTTGGGCTACACCAAGCGCTTTGGGCTGATCAGGGTCGACTATGACACCCAGGAGAGGATCTGGAAGGATTCCGGTCTGCGGTACGCGCAGATCATCCATGATCATGCAGTCTGAGCACGACGGCACACAAACGTTGCTGCAAGGCGGTCGGGCATCCCTGTCCGGCCGCCTCCTTTGTCCTAGATCCAGCTGGACAGCCACATGTGCATGCGCCAGAAGTCATAGGGGATGGGCATGGCGGTCCACAGCGGATAGAAGAAGACCGAGGTCAGGCCTAGCAGGGTCAGGCCCATGATCATGGTCTGCCGGTAGAGGATGCTGTCCGAATTCTGCCGTAGCCAGTTGACCACATAGCAGATTGCCAGGATCATCCAGGGCAGGATGACGATGGAATAGAAGGTGAAGGTGGTCCGGTTCATGTATTGGATCCAGGGCAGCCAGCCGGCCAGCATGCCTGCCAAGACCCCCCAGATCCGCCAATCTCCGTGCTTGGCCACGACGGCGATGACGATGGCCAGAACCATGCAGATACTGCCCAACCACCAGGTCAGGGGATTGCCCAAGGATGTGACGGCGGCCACGCAGGGGGAGTCCTTGGCCAGTCCGCACAAGCCGGGGAAGCCTGTGATCTTCTGCCAGTAGAAGCTGGTGGGCCTGATCTGCAAGGGCCACGTCAGGGGGTTGGCCATGTATGGGTGTCGGGTATGCAGGGTGGTGTGGAAGTGCCACATCTGCCGGTGGTATTCAGCCAGGGACCGCAACCCCTCCGGCAGCCAGGTCAGACCCTGGCCAGGGTGCTGGGCCGCCCAGCTGTGCATGAAGGAATCCCCGTGCAGGAACCATCCCGTCCAGGAGGCCAGATAGGTGCCCGCCCAGACGGGGATCATAAGCAGGGCCGCCGGCAGCCCGTCCCTGAACACGGCGCTCTGCAGCCAGGATCCGTATCCTGTCTGATGGCGTTCCCAGCCATCCCAGAGCACTGAGATCAGGGCGAAGACGGCGAAGAAGTAGGCGCCTGACCACTTGGTGCCGGTGGCCAGGCCCAGGAGCAGGGCGGCTCCTGTCCGCCACCAGGACCAGGCGATGAAGGGGCCGGTAGTGGCCACGGGCAGTTCGACACGGCTTTGCCGTCCTTGCTGTCCCTGTGACTGAATGACCTTCACCCGGTAGTGCAGGCGGAAATCAGCCTGATCCTTGGCCCACGATTGTCGCAGCCTGGTCCGAGCCCAGTCCCGGTGGCCCATCAGGCACAGCCAGGCTCCCAGGACGAAGATCATGACGAAGTTGTCCAGCAGGCCGGTTCGGCTCATAACGATGCCCAGACCATCGATAGCCATGAGGAAGCCGGCTGTCAGGGCGATGGGCAGGTTATGGAAGAGGCGCAGGGCTACTCGGCAGAGCAGCAGGATGGCGATGGTGCCCGCCAGGGCAGTGGCCGCTCGCCAGGCGAAGGGATTCCCGGCTCCGCCGAACAGTTTAAGGCCCAAGGCGATGCACCACTTGCCCACCGGCGGGTGAACCACGTATTCGGCCTGGGGCAGCCAGTCGCTGGTATGCCCCTGGGCAAAGATCTGGTCGATGGGAAGGTCAAGGGGGCCGGCTTTTTTGGGCCAGTTGCGCGGCTCGCCGGTCATCAGCATGGTCCAGGCGTCTTTGACGTAATAGGTCTCGTCGAAGACGATGGCCCGAGGGCTGCCCAGCCGTACAAACCGCAGAAGCCCGCCCAGAAGCGCCATGAGTATGCAGGCCAGCCAGCTGCTCTGCCGCCGGGAGAGCCGGGGTATCGAGATCCCTCGTTTGGTGTGGTGACCCTTGGGCTTGCTGAAGATGGACAGCATGGCAGGGCGACCGGACCGGTGGGCGGCGTGCCTGCCGTGTCTGGAGGAGCGATGCTGCGAAGAAAGCCCTGCCAAAGATGTCATCACCCCTAGATTAGGCCATACTGAAGGCATGAGCAGCATGAACGGCCGGAGTGATGGACATATACAGGGTGGAGAAAGCAGTGCAGGGTCGCATTCACCCAGTGTTTCACGTGGAACAGTGGTGCTGGCGGCCACGCCTATAGGCAATGTCGCCGATGCCTCGACACGCTTGGTGGAGCTCCTGCAGTCGGCGGACCTGGTGGCAGCAGAGGACACGCGGCGGCTCTATGATCTGGCCAATCGTTTGGGGGTGCGCGTAGGCGGCAGGGTGGTGGCCTATCACGATCATAACGAGCGGCGGATGGCCGATCCCATCCTGGATCAGGTTTGTGACGGAGCCTGCGCGCTGGTGGTCTCAGATGCAGGCATGCCCACTATCAACGATCCGGGCATGGCCATCGTCAGGCAGGCCATTGAGCGAGGCATACCGGTCACCTGTGCCCCTGGCCCCAGCGCCGTGCTGGATGCCCTGGCCCTCTCTGGTCTGCCGACCGACCGCTTCTGCTATGAGGGGTTTCTCCCCCGCCGGCACCAGGAGCGGTTGCGGCATCTGCGCACCCTGCGCAGCGAGGAGCGGACCATGGTCTTCTACGAGACGCCCCACCGCATTGATCAGGCTATGCAGGACCTTCAGGAGGTCTTCGGCCCCGACCGGCTCATGGCCCTCTGTCGGGAGCTGACCAAGGAACATGAACAGATTAGGCGGGGCACAGTCGGTGAAATTGTGCGTTCCCTCCAGGAGGACCCTCCCCGAGGAGAGATGGTCCTGGTCGTGGCTGGTGCATCCGCCTTGGAGGCCAGGCGCAACGATCCTGAAGCCATGGATGATCGGAGGCTGGCGGTTCTGGCACGTGATCTGGCTCGCACCGAGGGCTTGCGGCTCAAGGAGGCCATCGCCCGGGTAACTGCCGAACACCCCCTGGCTGATGGCAGCCTGCCCAATCGCAAGCGGATCTATGCCTTGGCTGTTCAAGAGGATAAGGGGGACTGATGTCCATTGCCCTCATCCAGCAGTACCTCCAGTGCTCTGCGCACACCGGGCCCGCCCAACTGGGAGACGGTCTCCAGCAGTGCTGGTGAGGCGGCGGGATTGGCCACCAGCCACCGGCGCAGCTGAGGCTCCTCTCGGGCGATGGCCCAGAGGATGCTCGGGTCGGTCGCTGGGTCTGTGGCCATCAGTGCGGTGGGCACCAGGGGAGGCTCTGGTGGCGGGGCGCGCATCTCGGCCGTCGGTTGGATGCTACGGGGATCGTCTTGGCCCAAACCGTCTTCTGCCAAGGATCGCGACCGGCTGCTGATGGCAGTCATGAGCCGGGACATGCGTTCAGTGGCGGAGGATCCACGATGGCCATGTGCACCTCGGCCACCCATCATTGGCAGACTCATAGGATCGCCTTGAGCCTTCTTATGGTCTCCAGCCCTTGAGCGTGGCCTGGCCAGCGGGGGTTGGAGGACAGAAGCGCCTCGCAGGATCCGCAGCTGACCTGATATCGCTCCATGAGCTCATGCAGGACCGCCATGGTCTCTTCTCCGTTGCACCGGCCCGAGGGATCGCAGGCCAGATCGCAGGCCGTCCAGAGCGGTGAAGTCACCCAGAGTTTCCCCAGCTTCATTAGATAGCGGGCATCCAGCTGTCGCTGGTGGGGATGCAGAGGTCTGCCGTGAACCGGCGTGCGGAAGTGGGAGTTGGAGATGATGTCCAGTGTATCGGGGAAACGGCCGTTGATCCATATCCAGAGCGCCAGTCCGCCGCATGCTGCTGCGCCATAAGGCACCATGGGCATGACGATGGAGGCGCGGCCGTAGAGGCCATCCGCCTGTTCGTTCAGGTAGCAGCAGGATCGGTCCAGACAGGTTACGATCCCCTCATTCACCAACAGGCTGAGGCTGAGCGGACCGGGCAGATCGCCGGTTTGGATCAGACTGGGCAGCGGTTTGGGTTCGGGGGTCAGGGCCCCAAGTTCGGTCGTAGGAGGACGGCCGCGGGTGCGCATCGGCGCTGCTCCGGCTGGTGGTCCGGGCCACTGTTGAGCGGTATCGGCGAGTGGTGCTCGGCCTGGCGGCTTTGTTGTAGCTCTGAGGGTGCGGCTGGCGCCATGGGCAGTGGTAGGCGTCCACGTCACTCCCCCGAGGACGTGTTCTCGATTCATGGTTCGACTGTAAATGGCTGGTTCCGGGTTTATCTGGGGGAAGGCCAAATTTGTGCACTTGTGGATAATCTGCTTGCTGGATGGCAGTCCTGTGGACGGGCGGGGGGATTGTAGGCCTGAGCCGATAATCTTGCTGGTATGAGTCATATCCTTGTTTCCGTCGCCTGGCCCTACGCGAATGGGCCCCGTCACATCGGCCATGTCGCTGGGTTCGGCGTTCCCTCGGACGTCTATGCACGCTACGAACGCATGAAGGGCAATGATGTCCTCATGGTTTCGGGGACTGATGAGCACGGCACCCCCATCTTGGTGGAGGCTGACGCCGAGGGTGTGGGCCCCCAGGAGATCGCCGACCGCTACAACCGTGTCATTGTCAAGGATCTGTGCGATCTGGGGCTCAGCTATGACCTCTTTACCAGGACCACGACCGGCAATCACGAGAAGGTGGTACAGGAACTCTTCCGCCAGTGCCGGGCCAACGGCTACATCTATGAGGGCCAGCAGAAGGTGGCCATATCGCCCTCCACGGGGCGGACCCTGCCCGATCGCTACATCGAGGGGACCTGCCCTATCTGCGGTTACGACGGCGCTCGCGGCGACCAGTGCGACAACTGCGGCAACGAGCTGGACCCGGACGAGCTGATCAACCCTGTGTCCAAGATCAATGGGGAGACTCCCCGATTCGAGGAGTCAAAGCACTTCTTCCTGGATCTGCCCGCCCTGGCCGAGGCCAACCTGGCCTGGCTGAAGACCCGGAAGGGTTGGCGCAGCAACGTGCTCAACTTCTCCCTGGGACTCTTCAAGGAGGTCAAGCCACGAGCCATCACCCGCGACATCGACTGGGGCATTCCCGTGCCTGTGGACGGATGGGTCGACGACCCCAACAAGAAGCTCTACGTCTGGTTCGACGCCGTCATTGGCTACCTGTCGGCATCCATCGAATGGGCCCGCCGTCAGGGCGACCCCGAGGCCTGGCGCAAATGGTGGAATGACCCCAAGGCCCTGGGCTACTACTTCATGGGCAAGGACAACATCACCTTCCACTCGCAGATCTGGCCCTCGGAGATTCTGGCATACAACGGCAAGGGGTCCAAGGGCGGACAGCCGGGACCTTACGGCGAGCTCAACCTGCCTGAGCAGGTGGTGGCCAGCGAGTTCATGACTATGGAGGGCAAGAAGTTCAGCTCCTCCAGGGGCATCGTCATCTACGTCAAGGACATCCTGGCACGCTACCCAGTCGATGCAGTCCGCTACTACATCTCCATCGCCGGACCGGAAACTTCGGACTCTGACTTCACCTGGGCGGAGTTCGTCCGGCACAACAACGAGGAGCTGGCCGCCTCCTGGGGCAACCTGGTCAACCGTGTGGCCAACCTGCTCAACAAGGACTTCGGTAGTATCCCCCGAATCGAGGAGGACTGGCTGACCGAGGAGGATCGTGCCCTGCTGGATCGCAGCCTGCAGGCCTTCGACACTGTGGGCTCCCTGATCGAACACCATCGTCAAAAGGCCGCCCTGGTCGAGGCCATGGCTCTGGTGGGCGACATCAACAAGTACATCTCCGCCCAGGAGCCTTGGAAGATCAAGGACGACCGGAATCGTCTGGCTGCCGTCCTGCACACCGCAGCCCAGGCGGTGCTGGATGCCAACATCATGCTGGCTCCCTTCCTGCCACATGCCTCACAGCGGGTCTGGGAGACCATGGGCGGCAAGGGCACTTTCTCGCCCCTGCCCCGTATCGAGGAGGTTGACGACCTGGATCGGTCCGACTTCCACTATCCCATCATCACCGGTGACTACCGGCTGGGGGAGACGGTCCATCCTTGGGCGCGCGAGCCTCTCAGGGACGGCACCCCAATCGATCGGCCCACACCCGTCTTCCCGCGCATTCCCAAGGAGGCCGTGCAGGAGGAACTGGATCGCTTCCAGGAGGAGCTGGACCGTCGCAAGGCCAAGGAGCGCGCCCGTTTCGAGGCGGAACAGGCCAAGCTGGGCGACCAGGGCAAGTGACGGTCGACGCGCCCGGGACGGTATTCGTGATTCACAGAGAACTTTGAGGTTTTCGGGCACTTCCTCCAAGGTAGCGCTGGTTATATTTGTTCTGTCGGTTGAAGTACTGGCCGATGGGGGTCATGCGGCCCCGATAACTGAACCCCTTCTTCTCTCTCTTCTCGCCCGGCGGTTCTTCGAACCGCCGGGTTCTTTCGTCATGGAAGACCCATAGGATGAGTAACCATGAAGGTTGCCCAATTCGCCTGTGTGCTCTTTGATCTGGACGGGGTACTGGTGCCCACGACCGTCCTGCACAAGGCCGCCTGGAAGGCGTTGTTTGATCAGGTCCTGCCCTCGAACGTCCCGGCTTATACGGAGCAGGACTACTACGCCTATGTGGATGGCCGGCCCCGCTATGACGGTGTCGACGCCCTGCTGCGCAGCAGGGGCATTGAACTGGACTGGGGCAGCCCTAATGACGATCCGCAGCTGGACACCGTCTGCGGATACGGCAATCGCAAGAATATGACCTTTGAGCGGATGCTGAAGCAGAAGGGCATTGATCCCTACCCGGATACGGTGGATCTGCTCAGGCACCTGCGCACCGACAAGAAGCGTCTGGCTGTGGTATCCAGTTCGCGCAACACGGCCGAAGTCCTCCAAGCAGCTGGTATCGCTGGATACTTCGACACCGTGGTGGACGGCAACCTCAAGGACGAGATGGGTCTTCAGGGCAAGCCGGCCCCGGACACCTACGCCTATGCGGCCAAGGTGCTGGGCCTGCGCAATGAGGATGCTGTTGTGGTCGAGGATGCCCTCTCTGGTGTAGCCGCCGGCCATGCGGGCAGGTTCGGCCTGGTCGTGGGCGTGAACAGGGGTGCCGGCCGCGAGCAGCTGCTCAAGGCGGGCGCGGACCTGGTGGTGGATCAGCTGATCGAGCTGATCGACGACGATGCCAGCGAGCGTGCACAGGCGGAGGATCCGGACCTGGATGAGAATCGTTTTCCTGTCGAGGGCTGGGGTCTGAGCGAGGTCGGTCGGCCCGATGCTGTCAGTGCCACGGTTTTCTCGGTCACCAATGGCTCCGTCGGTGTCAGGGGCGAAGGCGGTGGGGAGCGCTGCCTGGGCAACGGCACCTTCCTGAGCGGCTTCCATGACACCTTCCGTATAGCCCATCCCGAAAGCGCCTACGGATACGCCCAAGTGGGTCAGCTCATCCAAGGGGTGCCCGATGCTTCGGATTTCACCCTCAAGGTGGAGGGGCTGCCCCTGGGTCGGCCGGAGAAGACAACGCAGCGTTTGGACTTCCGAACCGGAATCGCAACCACCACCAATCTGTACGATCTGGGCCACGGCATTCACCTGAAGACCGTGCTCACCCGCATGGTCTGCCTGTATGACCGCAGCCTGAGCGTCTGCACGCTGACCGTTGAGTCGCCTGACCGGGACATGGCTGTGGTGGTCGATGGTCCGGTCAACGCCGACAACCCCCGCCATGTCAACTCCAGCGACCCCCGCAAGTCGACCTTTGTGGACGGCTGTGGAATCCATGAGGTGCTGGACAATGCGGTCTATGGTGAGCTGAGTGCGGATTGCAGGGTCTTCCGCTGCAATAATTCACGGCTCAGTCTGGCCTTGGGTGTCAGGCAGTTCAGGGATGGTCGGCCTGTCGAGGGCTCCGGTTGGCGCATGGACGTGCCCAAGGGCGGTTCCACCCGTCTGGTCCGTTACGCCGTCTACCGCAGCCACCCCATTCTTCCGGCCGGCACCAGCGGCAACGGTCTGGTCGTGCAGACCCGCGGCGAGGGGACCAGGAATCTGGTCGAGGACTGCCGAGATCGGCTGGAGGAGGTCAGCACCCTCTCTGTGGAGGAGCTGGAGCGGCGTCAGCGGGAATGGCTGGATCGATTCTGGGAGCGTCAGGATATCCGCATCCAGGCCGACGATGGCGGTCGTACCCAGCAGATGGTGCGTTGGGAGCTCTTTCAGCTGGCCCAGTCCACGGCCCAGATCGAGAACGGTGTGGGTGCCAAGGGTCTGAGTGGGTCTGGCTACAGTGGCCACTACTTCTGGGACACCGAGATCTACATTCTCCCCTTCCTGATTTATTCGGCACCTGCTCGGGCAAGAGCCGTCCTCCACTACCGCTACCTGATGCTGCCGGCGGCCAGGCGTAGGGCCTGCGCACTCAACCTGAACGGCGCCCTTTTCCCCTGGAGAACCATCGACGGCGAAGAGGCCTCCGCCTACTTCCCCACGGGCACGGCCCAATACCACATCGATGCCGATGTCGCCTACGCGGTGGCCCAGTATGTGCAGGTCACCGGCGATGAAGACTTCCTGCAGGCTGAGGGCATCGACATCCTGGTGGAGACAGCCCGTCTCTGGATGAGCCTGGGACGTTACAAGGAGGACGGCCGCTTCCACATCCACTGCGTGACCGGCCCAGACGAATACACGGTCCTGGTTGACGACAACCTCTACACCAATCAGATGGCCCGATTCAACCTTCTGGCCGCTTACAAGGGCTACCAGCACCTACGGGAGAAGCATCCGGATCTGATCGGTGGCATACGCGAAAGGCTGCACTTCGACGACGAGGAGGCCGACAAATGGTCCAGCGCGGCTCAAGCCATGTTCGTCCCCTTCGACGATCAGGAGGGTGTCCATGCCCAGGATGCCCAGTTCATGCAACGCCCTCGCTGGCATTTTGACCGGTTCACGGCCAGACCCCTGCTGCTGCACTACCATCCGCTGGTCATTTACCGGCACAAGGTGCTCAAGCAGACTGACGTGGTTATGGCTCTCTATCTGCTCAGCTCCTGGTTCACTCCGGAGCAGAAGCGGGCCGATTTCGACTACTATGATCCGCTGACCACCGGGGATTCGACCCTGTCAGCAGCTTCCCAGTCCATTCTCGCCGCAGAGGTAGGGCATGGCCAGCTGGCCATGCAGTACTTCCGTCGGTCCTTGTTTACGGACGTGGACGATCTGCATGCCAACACGACCGACGGCATCCACTTGGCTGCCTGCGGAGGCGTCTGGTCCAGCCTGGTCTGCGGCTTCGGCGGCCTGCGGGACACCGGCGGGACCGGGCTGAGCATTGACCCCCACCTTCCTTCATCCTGGCGCTCGATGACCTACGAGCTGGAAGTGCGGGGCACCAGGTTCCAGGTTGCTGTAACGACGGACGGTGTCGATCTGAAGCGCCTGTCAGGACCCGAGCTGGATCTTCTGGTTCAGGGACATCCACGCCACATATGACCTACGGATTCTGTGCCTAGACACACTCGGGATCAATGAAGTAAGCAGCTGCCGGGCTGATCGCGGATGACTGGAACCTAAAGCTACAGACTCGAGTGGGTCTGTAGCTTCAGGAACAGTTTTCAAGAAAAACTAGAAGTGAAGATACCATGATCTGATTCACTCATAGCCCAGGTCTAAGTTTTACTGGTCGTGTCCTCTGTTGCGGTACCAGTGAACACATTTATTGGAGCACCAACGCACGATTATGGGATTGTATTCGTGTGAAGCTTCGTCCTGGTTGTCTGCATGCTGCCGCTCAGCGGGTCAGGGTGCGCTTCAGAATTCGGTACTCGCTCTCGGTGATGGGCATGATGGAGCCGTGACGCTTGGTCAGTCGGCCGAAGTTCATATCTGTAACCAGATCCCAGTCCTGCCGCTCTCTGGAGGACAGATCGGCTGAGCGGAAGGGTAGGTAGCCCCGGCCTTCGGCGAACTGGTCGCAGATCAGGCCGAAGGGCATGGCTCGGCCGTCGGGTCCGGCGGTGTCGGCATCGTTGTAGAGGAAGAGCTCGGGGCCCTCCAGATACCGTGAGGAGTAGCGTCCCTGGCCGAAGATGTCGGTCAGATTGGACAGGTATGACCAGGCCTGGTCGTCGTCGGTACGCACCAGCTCATGGGTGACAGCGTAGGGGTTGCGGGTGCGTTCCAGGGTGATCTGGTCATCCTTGGAGGCCCGGTACCACCAGCCGTCGGGCGCCTTGAGCATGGTCGTGTCGATGATCCCGTTGCTGCGGTCGATCCATTTGACCGGGCGGGAGAAGGAAACCAGATCGGTGCTGGTGGCGTAGTACATGTTGATGCCGTCGCCCAGCTCGTTGGCCAGGTCGGATGCGGCCGGGTCCTCGGCGCTGTCGGCGGCCGCCGTGGCCCAGAAGACTATCCACTGCTCCCTGTCGGCATCCCAGCAGGCCTCCGGTGCCCAGGCCATGCCAGCCTTGGGTATGGCCGAAGCCACGTCCACCAGGCGCGGTCTGCCCCAGTGGGCCAGGTCCGGCGAATCCCAGATGACCAGGCCGGTGGATCCATCCACCGTGGACCGGCCCTCCTGCCAGCCGCCCCTGTGGTAGACGGATAGGTCGGTGGCGATGATGTGGAAGAGGCCGTCTGGTCCCCGGACGATATAGGGGTCGCGCACGCCACCCTCGCCCTC
This sequence comes from Bifidobacterium sp. A11, assembly GCF_000499185.1. Classification (NCBI taxonomy): domain Bacteria; kingdom Bacillati; phylum Actinomycetota; class Actinomycetes; order Bifidobacteriales; family Bifidobacteriaceae; genus Bifidobacterium; species Bifidobacterium sp. A11. Next base: position 71,555 of record NZ_AWUO01000009.1, on the reverse strand, counting down.
GCTCCAGGTCAGCACCGGGTCTCCCTGGGCTCGCAGGTCATGCCAGTGCAGGCCGTCCCGGCTGAGGGCGAAGTAGAGCTGCTCATCCGTCTCGGCCTGTTCGTGTCCGGTGAAGTGGACGAAGAGGTAGGCGCTGGTCGCCTCGAACGAGGGTTGCCAATCCGTAGACATGTTCCACCTTTCCTGTTTACGGCAACGGTACCGCGGCGGCAGGGGACTGGCGGACAGGCGGCGGGTGCTTCTTCGCTCTTCCGTTCCGGCCGTTCCGGGGCCGTCAGAGGTGATTCTAGCTGCCGACCTTCCTTTTGGCAGAGCCGGTCGTCCGGGCGGGTCGCGGTTTGGGCCGCATGAACTCCTAGACTGTGGACCATGAGCAAGCATCATCGCGACCGCAGCTGGGCTCCCGACCCCGAGCCACTGCCCGAAGGCATCGGAGTCATCGACGATCACACCCACATGGCCTCCGTGGTCCCCTTCGCTAAGGAGATGGATCGGCAGGCCAGGGAGCGCGGGCAGGATCCCGTCCCCGTCCGCACAGTCGACCAGCAGCTGGAAAGGGCCAGGGCTGTGGGGGTGGTCGGGGCCATCGACGTGGGCTGCGAGCTGCCCAACCTGCAGACGGCTGTGGACCTGGCCCTGGCCCATCCCGGGGTGGTCCACGCGGCCCTGGCCATCCATCCCAATGAGGCCGTCCTGCACGGCTATCGAGGGGTGCCGGGCCCGGATGGACTGCCATTGAAATATCAGCCTTGGCATGATGTTTCTTTCGAGCAGGCGCTTGAAGAGGTAGCCCGCCTGGCCCGCGCATATCCCGACCAGGTGGTGGCCATCGGGGAGACGGGTATGGACCTCTTCCGAACCGGTCAGGGGGCCGAAGAGATCCAGCGGCAGGCTTTCCGTGACCACATTGCCCTGGCCAAGGAGCTGGATCTGCCCATGCAGATTCACGACCGCGACGCCCATCGGCAGGTTATCGAGACCCTGCTGGAGGACGGTGCTCCCGAGCGCACGATCTTCCACTCCTATTCAGGTGATGCGCAGATGGCTCAGGTGGCCGCCGAGCACGGCTGGTATCTGAGTTTTTCGGGAACGGTCTCCTACAAGGGCAACGAGGGAATCCGCCAGGCCCTGTCCGTGGTCGGCATGGACCACATCATGGTGGAGACCGATGCGCCCTACCTGAGTCCCATGCCCTACCGGGGACGCACCAACTCCCCTTACATGATTCCCTACACCCTGCGTGCCATGGCCGATGCGCTGGACTGCCCCCTGGACCAGGTGGCCCGAGCAACGGCAACCACCACGCGCCGGGTTTATGGCCTGTGAGGGAGGTCCGACGGACGGTGCCAGACCGGGATTAAGCTTATGGAGTGTCGCGGTCTGAATCGCCCCCGCCAAGTGTGGGGGGAGAGTGCTACGGTTGTCGTCGCACGTGTGCGCGAACAGCAACATACGGCACCCGGAAGTAGATGAGTGAAGGCATTGGCCGATGGAGGGCTCTATGGCGGATGAGCGGCATGAGTTGGCGGCTCAGGATGATGGCAGGGGCGCTGACGAACCACCCCGGTTATCCGGTGAAAAAGCGGCGAAGCCGACGACGGCCCATCGTAAGGGTCGACCGACGAAAGAATCGATACTTCCTCAGGAGAGCTTCACCAAGGCTCCCAAGATCTCGGCCAAGTCCCGCACCCGGGAAGAGGAGAACGAGCTCAAGCGGGTTCGGCGCGAGGCCCAACGGGCGGCCCAGCGTCGCCGCACCCCGCCGAAGGGTCCTCTGGGCCGCTGGTGGCGGCGGGTGCAGTCCTCGCCAGACAGAATCAGCCTGGGCATGTGCATCGTGGCCCTGGGCGTGGTCTACGGCGACATCGGCACCTCGCCCCTGTACACTATGCAGGCCTTCGTGGCCGGTCAGGGCGGCATGGCCCGTGTGGACAGGCCGGCCGTGCTGGGCATGCTCTCCCTGGTCTTCTGGTCCATCACGCTGATCACCACGGTCAAATACGTCCTGGTGGCCATGCGCATCGACAACAAGGGCGAGGGCGGCATCTTCGCCCTGTACACCTTGGTTCGGCACTACGGCAAATGGCTGGCCATCCCGGCCATGGTCGGCGGCGCAGCCTTCCTGGCTGATTCGGTGCTGACCCCTGCGGTCTCCATCTCCTCGGCAGTCGAAGGCCTTAAGACCATCCCCATCCTGACTCCGATCTTCCGTGAAAACGGGAACCTGACCATGGTCATCACTTTCGTGATCATCCTGATCCTGTTTGCCGTCCAATCGCGCGGAACCGAGCGGATCGGCAAGGTCTTCGGCAGCGTGGTCATGGTCTGGTTCGCCTTCCTGGCCCTGATCGGCATATACTGCATCGGCAACGACTGGTCCATCTTCGAGGCCCTGAACCCGGTCTACGGGATTCGCTTCCTCTTCAGCCCGCAGAACCCGGTGGGCCTGACCATTATGGGCACGGTTTTCCTGTCGACTACGGGAGCCGAGGCCCTCTACTCCGACATGGGCCACGTAGGCCGCGGCAACATCTACGCCACCTGGCCTTTCATCAACATCGCCTTGGTCTTCAATTACTTCGGCCAGGGGGCGTGGATTCTGCGCAACACCGACAATCAGGCCCTGCAGGGCGTGGACGGACTCAACCCCTTCTTCCAGATGATGCCCACCACCGTGCGCTACGTGGCGGTTCTTCTGTCGGTGACGGCCGGTGTCATCGCTTCGCAGGCCCTGATCACGGGCGCCTTCACCATGGTCTCGGAGGCCACCGGCCTCAACTGGATGCCCCACCTGCAGGTACGCTACCCGGCGCGTACCCGCGGCCAGCTCTACATCCCCACCATCAACTGGGTCCTGTGCGCGGCCACGCTGACGGTGCTGGCCATCTTCAAGGATTCCGAGCACATCTCGGCCGCTTATGGACTGGCCCTGACGGTGACCATGATCACCACCACCGTCCTGCTGGCCGACTACATCTGGCACGACGGCAAGCGCGTGTTCTCTCTGCTCTTCGCCTTGGTCTTCCTGGCCATCCAGATCCTCTTCTTCATGGCCTCCATGGCCAAGTTCATGCACGGCGGCTGGTTCACCATGCTGCTGACTGCGGCCATCCTCTACATCATGTACACCTGGGACGTGGGCACCAAGGTGGAGCGCTCGCAGCGGCGGCATATGACGGCCAAGGAGTGCCTGCCCGCCCTGGAGATGCTCCACAACGACTTCCGCGTTCCCTACTACGCAGACAACCTGGTCTATCTGACCTCGGATGCGGAGATGCGGCGGCTGGACACCGACATCTTCTTCTCCATCTTCGCCAACCGGCCCAAGCGGGCCCGGGCCTGGTGGGCCGTCTCGGTCCAGACTACTGACGCCCCCTACACCCGCAAGTATTCGGTGGAGAACTTCGGCACCAACTACCTCTTCCGTGTGCGTATGAGGCTGGGCTTCAAGGTGGATCAAAATGTGGCCACCTACCTGCACCAGATCATGCACGAGCTGATTGACAGCGGCGAGCTACCCAAGCAGCCCTCCATCTATCCCAAGGTGGACGAGGATCCGCAGATCGGCACGGTCACCTATGTGCTGGTTCATAAGGCCCTGATGCCCGAGTCCAAGATCGACTCCCGCGGTGCCTTCTCGCTGAAGGTCAAGTACGCCATCCGCAAGGTGGCGGGCTCGCCGATCAAGTGGTTCGGCCTGGCTCCCTACAACCCCATCGTGGAGGTGCAGCCCCTGTTCGTCTCCACCAGGGCGGTTCCCAAGCTGACGCGCGTGGTCCTGCCCTCCCGCAAGATCAAGGGCGGCAAGCACCACAAGGGCTGAATGAGTGGAATCTCACCCCGGGGAGCCTGGCTCAAATCGAGTCCGGGCCATAGAATTGACGGCATGGAACCTGGTGCCCGGCCTTTCCGGGCTACCGTCGAAAGGTGATGTGATGACACAAGCTCAAGCCAATATCGGAGTCGTGGGTCTGGCCGCCATGGGTGCCAGCCTGTCCAGGAACCTGGCACGGCACGGCAATACCGTAGCGGTCTACAACCGCCACTATTCGCGCACCGAGACCCTGATCAACGATCATGGCCAGGAGGGCCGGTTCGTTCCGGCCAAGACCCTGCAGGAGTTCGTGGCCTCGCTGACCAAGCCCCGTACGGCCATCATCATGGTCAAGGCCGGGGATCCCACCGACCAGATGATCAATGACCTGGCCGACCTGATGGAGCCCGGTGACATCATCGTCGATGCCGGCAATGCTTACTTCAAGGACACCATCCGCCGGGAGAAGGCCATCCGGGCCCGTGGGCTGCACTTCGTGGGCTGCGGCGTCTCGGGCGGCGAGCAGGGCGCCCTCCTGGGGCCCTCCATGATGCCCGGCGGGACCGATGAGTCCTGGAAGACCCTGGGGCCCATCCTGGAGTCCATCGCCGCCAAGGTCGATGGGGAACCCTGCGTCACCCACATCGGCACCGACGGTGCGGGCCACTTCGTCAAGATGGTCCACAACGGCATCGAGTACGCCGACATGCAGGTGATCGCCGAGTCCTATGACCTGATGCGCCGGGGCCTGGGCATGGAGCCCGAGGCCATCGCACAGGTCTTCGAAGAGTGGAACCAGGGGGATCTGAACTCCTACCTGGTGCAGATCACTGCTGAAGTGCTCCATCACACCGATGCCACTACTGGCAAGCCCTTCATCGACATCGTCACCGATCAGGCCGGCATGAAGGGCACCGGCACCTGGACCGTGCAGACTGCGCTGGACCTTGCCGTGCCTGTAACCGGCATTGGCGAGGCCGTCTTTGCCCGGGGGCTGTCCTCCTCACCCGAGCTGCGCAGCCAGGCGGCCCAGGAGGGCCTGAAGGGGCCGCAGCCTAAGGCCGTCATGGCCGACCTGGCCGCCGACCCCGAGGCTCGCAAGTCCTTCATTGAGGACATCCGTCAGGCCCTCTACGCCTCCAAGATCGTGGCCTACGCCCAGGGGTTCAACGAGATGCAGGAGGGCGCCCAGGTCTACGGCTGGAAGCTGGACATGGGTGCCATCGCCCGCATCTGGCGCGGCGGTTGCATCATTCGGGCCAAGTTCCTGAATCGGATCTCCGATGCTTACGCCTCTGGCCGTGAGCCGGGCTCCCTGCTCTTCGACCCCTTCTTCAAGCAGGCGGTCGAGCAGGCCCAGGATTCCTGGCGGCGTGTCGTGGCCCGTGCCACCCAGGCCGGCATCCCCATCCCCGTCTTCGCCAGCTCCCTGTCCTATTACGACGGGTTGCGTTCCGATAGGCTCCCTGCCGCCCTGATTCAGGGCCAGCGTGACCTCTTCGGCGCCCACACCTATGGGCGCGTGGATCAGCCAGGTGCCTTCCACACCCTCTGGGCCGAGGACAAGTCCGAGATCAAGCAGGACTGAGCTTCTCGCCAGAATCGCAAGGGGTCCGTGCAGCCGCTGAGACGGCAGCGCGGACCCTTTTTGTCATCCTGTCAGCGGATCTTGGCTGTGGATTCCCGGATCACCAGCCGGCAGGCGGCAGTCGTCTGGGTGGGGGGATGATTATCGTCGCCGCCCTGCAGGCGGGCCAGCAGGGCATCCACCGCCTTGCGTGCCAGGTCGTCCTTGTCGGTGCTGATGGTGGTCAGCGAGGGTATGTAGGACTCTCCCTCCTGGATACCGTCGAATCCCACGACGGCCAGATCCCGGGGGACCTCCACGCCGCATTCGTGCAGTCCACGAATCAGACCTAAGGCCAGAGAGTCGGTCATACAGAAGATGCCGTCAAAGGGCTGGCCGGATGTGTCCGCCAGATGATGGCCCAGGTCGCGCGCCATTTCCCCGTCCCAGCGGTCCAGGGGCAGGAAGTCTTTGGGACGGGCCTTGATTCCGGCGTCCTTCAGAGCCTTTAGGCAGCCGGCCACTCTGCGACCGCGAACCGAATGCTGTTGGACCGGATCGGTGCTGGCTGTCATGTCGGCGCCCACCACGCCTATATGTCGGCATCCGCAGTCCAGTAGGTGCCGCACGGCCATAGCGGCTCCCTCGAATCCGGCGGTCATGACTGAATCGAAGACCGGCTCTGATGAGGGATCATCCAGCAGAACCAGAGGCTTGCCATCGGCCAGCTCCTGCATCTCTTCATTGGTGATGCTGCCTGGACTGAAGATGGTGCCGTCGCAGAGCTGGCTGGTCACATGCCGGAGTATGGAGACCTCGTCCTGTTTGGAGTTGGAGGTCTGCTGGATGATGGCCTGCATGCCGTGGGCGTTGATCTGCCGGGAGATGGCCGCACTCATCTGCGCAGGGTAGGGCTTGTCCAGCTCGAAGATGGCGACGCCGATGATGCCGCTCTTGCCCGAGCGCAGGCTTCTGGCTGACAGGTTGGCCGAGTAGCGGAGCTTGCGGGCGGCGAGCAGAACCCTGCGCCTGGTGTCATCCGCTATGCGTGTATCGCCTCGAAGGGCATAGGAAGCAGTGGCTCGAGAGACTTGCGCCTCCTTGGCCACATCGCTCATCGTCACCATCTCGCACCTTTCCCGGGGTTCAGCCATTATCTTAGGCACATCGGGGTCTTGGCAGAATGTAATTGACACGATTCAACCAACGTGCTATACCATATTGTGACAGCAGTTGAATCGTGTCAATTCGCGGGCCTCGACGTTGAACAGCCCGGACGGATGTTCAGAGGATTGATTGCAAGGAGGAGTCATGAAGCTGAAGCGAGCATGGAAGGGCATAGCTGCGGCGCTTGGGGTCGGCATGGTGGTGTCGGCCATGGGTGCCTGCGGGGCTGGTGGCGCTGACGGATCCAAGACCACGCTGACCTTCCTGTCATGGAACAACGAACAGGTGATGAGGCCATACATCGACCAATTCGAGCAGGAGAACCCCGGGATCAAGGTGGACTTCAGCTACTCGCCGCCGACCCCTGAGTACATCCAGACCCTGCAGACCCGGCTGGTCGGCAACCAGGCCCCGGATGTGTTCGTCATCACCTCCGAGAACAAGGCTGACCTGATCAAGAACGGCTACGTGCGAGACCTGACCGAGGAGCCCTTCATGCGCAACATCTCCAAGGCCAACAAGGACTTCGTCAGCCACCAGGGCAAGGTCTACGGCATGTCCGTGTCCTCCTGGGCCTCAGGAATCGTCTACAACAAGGACCTGCTGGCCAAGGCGGGCGCCAAGGAGGTGCCGCAGACCTGGGATGGCTTCCTGCAGCTGTGCAAGAAGCTCAAGGCCGCCGGGGTCACGCCCTTCCTGGAGACTATCGCCGATGGCCCCAGCAGGATCCCCGACGCCTTCATGGGCTCGCAGTTCGACAGGGACAAGGTCGATGTGACCAGCCTGATCGACCGCCGCCCGCAAAAGCCGGGCAGCGACCAGCGCGAGGCGGCTGCGGCCTGGATGAAGCTCTACGACCAGGGCCTGGTCACCCGGGACACGGTCGGCATCAGCGGCGACGATATGAAGACCCAGTTCATCAACGGCCAGGTGGCGATGATCTGCACCGGCCCCTGGGATCTGCCATCCATCGGCCAGTCCGGGCTCAAGTATGGCATGGCCCCCATGCCGCTCATGGAGAAGGGTATGGTCAACTATGCCCAGGGATCGCCATCGCCCGCCTACGCCATCTACTCCCACCTCAAGGGCGCCAAGCTCAAGGCAGCCCAGAAGTTCCTGACCTTCATGGACAGCCGCTGGGCCCTGCAGCGTTCGGCCGACAACGGGGATGCCATCACCGTCCAGGGGTTCAAGGCCAAGGTCAAGCCTGAGTACGAGCAGGTCTACCGGGCCAACGTGCAGCCGGGCCACTACTTCCTGCTCATGAATTTCTACGCCAAGCCGGATGTGCTGACCACCGTCCGCCAGTCCGAGACCCAGCAGCTGGTCCAAGGATCCATCAACCTGGATCAGTGGGCCAAGGCCATCGACGACAAGATGGCCTCGGTCAAGTAGGAAGGGCTGGATCATGGCTTCCCAATCTGCCTCGGAGCGTGCCAACGCCCATCGGCGGCGCATGCTCGGCCTGCGGCAGGATCTGACCTCCTTCTGGTTCCTCCTGCCTATCCTGGCCGTCTTCGTCATCCTCTTCGCCGTGCCACTGGTGCAGACCATCATCTACTCGGTGACCGACTTCAACGGCTACAGCCTGAACATGCACTATGTGGGCTGGAAGAACTACCACAGCGTGTTCACCGATTCCTCGACCATGCAGGGCCTGGTGTTCACCATCCTGTACGCCGTGGCCCAGACGGTCCTGGTGACCATCTTCGCCATCCCCCTGGCTGTCACCCTGAACCGGAAGTTCTGGGGCCGCAACTTCGCCCGTTCCCTGTTCTTCTTCTTCAGCGTGCCATCGCTGGCCATCATGGGCATGGTTTGGAAGTACATCTTCTCGCCCATGAAGTCAGGCGTCTTCAACACCATCCTGGGTGTCTTCGGTCTGGGTCCGGTGCCCTGGCTGTCCAATTCGACCCTGGCCCGCTGCTGCGTCATCTTCATCGCAGTTTGGGCGCAGATCGGCTGGCACGCCACTCTCTACCTGGCCTTCCTGCAGTCCATTCCCGGCGACCTCTATGAGCAGGCCACGGTGGATGGGGCCACCAGCCGCCAGCAGTTCGTCCACATCACCCTGCCCCAGCTGATTCCAGGCATCGTCACCTCCAGCTTCCTGCTCATGTCAGGAGGCCTCAAGGTCTACGACCTGCCCTACACCATGACCAAGGGCGGCCCCGGGTACTCCACTTATACGGTGACCCAGTCCATCATTCAGCAGGGCATCGGCCAGTCCCAGTATGGGCTGGGCTCGGCCCTGGCGGTCCTGTTCACTCTGGCCACGGCCCTGGTGGTCTTCGCCCAGATGGGTGCCGCCAGCCTGATTTCCAGGAGGTTCCAATGAGCAGCAACAAGAGCTCGACCCTGACCCTGAGCCAGCGGGAACGGCGGCGTTCGACAGTCAGAAGCGTGGTGGTGCTGATCATCGCCCTGATCTGCGCTGTGCCCCTCTGGTACATCCTGATCAACACCTTCAAGACCATCCCCGATATGGCCACCAATCCCCTGGGCCTGCCCAAGCAGTGGACGCTGCGCAACTACACGCGGGCCTTCGCTACAGTGCCCATCGTCCGCAGCCTGGTCAACACCCTGATCGTCACCTTCTTCGGCGTCCTCTTCCAGGTGCTGATCGGAGCCCTGGCTGCCTACGGGATGATCCTGCGCAAGTCGATCTTCACCTCGGTCATCGGGGTGATCCTCATGATCGCCTTCGTCATCCCCACCCAGTCCACCCTGATTCCCCTCTACCGGATGGAGTCCAGCGTGGGGCTGGTCAACACGCTCCTTGGCCTGATCATCATGTACCTGGGCGGCGCGGTCTTCTGCTACTTCCTGATCGTGGGCTACATGCAGTCCCTGCCCTTCGAGGTCATCGAGGCCGCCAGGATCGACGGGGCCGGCCCCCTAAGGATCTTCAGGAGCATCGTGCTGCCTCTGATCAGGCCCATCCTGACCACGGTGGTGGTCTTCCAGACCATGTCGACCTGGAACGACTTCATGACGGCCAACGTCTTCATCAGCAGCTCCAACCTGCGCACCATCGTTCTGCAGGTCTACAACGCGGTCGGCCAGTTCACCACTGATTGGCCCAGCTTCATGACCATTACGGTCCTGGCCCTGATCCCGGTCTTCGTCTTCTTCATCTTCTGCCAGAAGTGGATCGTCTCCGGGCTGGTTGCCGGGGCAGTCAAGGGGTAAGCGACCAGTCGGAAGGTCGTAGTCAATGGCGGCGGTCGGAGGTTCCGGCCGCCGCACTCGTAAGGAATCGGAGTCACAGTCCATGGAGGAATTCGCAAGCGCACAACAAGGGTCGAAGGGGATGGGATTGGCGAGCAATCCCTTGCATCGCTACTGTGCGGACCCGGATCTGGTCATGATCGGTGACCGCTGGTACCTGTACTGCACCGAGGATGGTCTGCCTGATTGGTCCTCGCACGCCTTCTACGTCTATGAATCCGGGGACCTTTGCCACTGGACCCGCAAAAAAATTCTGGACTTGGACCAGGTTCCCTGGTGGCATGGGGGACAGGGTGCCTGGGCTCCCTGCCTGTTGGTGCGCCAGGGACGCTGCATCCTGTATTTTGTGGCTGACGGGCAGATTGGCCAGGCTGTCGCTCCTGAGCCAACTGGCCCATTCCGGGTGGCCCAGGAACCATTCATCGCTCGGGGGGACTACGACTGCCTGCCCATCGATCCCTCGGTCTTCGTGGATGACGACGATGTGCCCTATCTGCTCTGGGGCAATGGTCGTGCCTACATGGGGCGGCTGAGCCCGGACGGCCTGCATCTGGAAGAGGGTTCGGTGCGCTCCGCTGTGCCCGACAACTTCCGCGAGGCTGTCACCATCTGCCGACGTGGGGACACCTACTATGCCTCCTGGTCGGAGAACGACACCAGGGATCCGAGCTACCAGATCCGCTGGTCCAAGGCGCCATCGCTGGACGGGCCCTGGACTACGCCCCAGGTTCTGATCAAGGCCGATCACGCCAAGGGAATCCTGGCCACGGGACACCACTGCATCACCCGTGTGCCAGACCAGGACGACTGGATTGTGGCCTACCACAGGTTCGCCAGGGACGGCCGGGGCGACGGCTGTCATCGCGAAATCGTCTTCGCTCCCTTGGATTTCGCTGATGACGGCGCCATGGTCCAGGTCCGTCCGCAGGTAGGATCCTACTGGTACCCGGCCCGAGACCTGGTCACTCCCTGACGATGGGGTGGCCACCGAAGGCGCTGCGCAGGGCGGAGACCACCTTCATGGTCATGGGGTCCTCGATCTTGGAGGACTGGCGGGCATAGAGGGCCGAGGTGATGGCCGGTGTGGGCACTCCCAGCTCCAGGGCGTCCGCGATCATCCACTTGGTCTCGCCGGTCTCGTCAGCCTTGCCGGCGATTCCGCTCAGGTGCGGGTCCTCCTTCAGGGCCTGGGCCAGCAGGTCCAGCAGCCAGGACTGGATGACCGAGCCCTTGCGCCAGGACTCCACCACTTCGCCCGGCTCCTTGATCAGGTCGGAGGCCTCCAGGACCGCATACCCCTCGGCCAGGGCCTGCATCATCCCGTACTCAATCCCGTTGTGGACCATCTTGGCATAGTGGCCCGCGCCGGTGCCTCCCGCGTGGACCAGACCGTAGTCGCCTTCGGGCTTAAGGGTGTCCAGGATGGGCTGGATCCGGGCCACGTCCTGGTCCGATCCGCCGACCATCAGGGCGTAGCCCTTCTCCTTGCCCCAGATGCCATTGGAGGTGCCTACATCCACCAGGCCTATGCCCTTGGCGGCCAGGGCTTGGGCGTGTTCCTGGTCCTGGGTGAAGCGGGTGTTGCCGCCATCCACGACCAGATCGCCGCGCTCCATCAGATTGCCCAGTTGATCGAGCGTGGACTCGATGGGCTTGCCGGCCGGAACCATGACCCAGATCACTCGTGGGGCCTCGAGGGCCTGGACCAGGGCTTGCAGGCTGTCCACATCTCTGCCCGAGTCCGGCGCGATGTCGTAGCCGACCACCTGGTGGCCGCCGGTGCGCAGGCGGTCTGCCATGTTCTTGCCCATGCGTCCCAGGCCGATCATGCCAATCTTCATAGTGTCAGTTCCTCTCCATTGACTGCAACAGTGTGAAGTTGACCGCGATGGTTGGTGGTCGGCCGCGGTCGGGCCGAATTGTCGGTGCTACTGGCGGGCTGCCTGCCGGGCGCGCTCGGCCTGAACCTGGGCGGTATGCGCCTTGACGTCGCACTGCAGGCCCAGGGTGTCGATGACCTCTTCGGCCTCGATCTCGGGAGACATGCGCAGTCCCACATCGATGGTCAGGTGGATCTCGTCCGGTCCCAGGGGTTCCAGGTCGTCGAATTGGGAACGCAGCATCTGTGGCTTCATGAAGTGGCCCTTCCTCTTGGAGAGCCGTTCCATGATGGAGTCGTAGTCCCCGCTCAGGTGAATGAAGACCACTCCAGGCATCCGCAAGCGGTCACGGTAGATCCGCTTCAGGGCCGAGCAGGTGACGGTTCCGGGCACCCCTCGCCGCATGTGGTCCTCGATCCAATCATGGATGCTGTCCAGCCAGGGCCATCGGTCCTCGTCGTTCAGGGGGATGCCGCGGGCCATCTTGTCGATGTTGGCCTGGGGGTGAAAGTCGTCGGCCTCGGCCATGTCCCAGCCCAGCTTGTTGCCGAGGTGCTCGTTCATCGTGGTCTTGCCACAGCCGGAAACCCCCATGATGACCAGAATAGGGGTGCGGCCTTGGAAGTAGTCCGGGGGAACCGTGTTATCCACCGCCGAGGGGACCTTCGGCTCCGGGTGATCCTCTGCGCTCAAGGCATCGGAATTCTTCAACGTTGTGTCGACCATGTGCAACCTTTCTGAAAAGTAATCTGACAATGACGCTCAGGCGGTGATGGGCACAAAGATGCTGGCGATCATGACCAGGACCAGAACCACTACCGACAGCAGGCATTCCAAAACGGACCAGGTCTTCAGGGTCTCGCCAACGCTCAGGCCGAAGTACTCCTTGATCAGCCAGAAGCCCGCGTCGTTGAGGTGGGAGAGGAAGATGGAGCCGGCGCCGATGGCGATGACCAAAAGTGTAGTGGCTGTGGAGCCGGCGTGCATCATGGTCATGGCGTTGCTGAGGATGCCGGCCGTGGTCAGGATGGAGACGGTGGCCGAGCCTGTGGCGATGCGCACGAAGACGGCGATGACCCAACCCAGCAGGAAGATGGAGATGTTGGAGTGCTCCACAAAGGTGCCGATGATCTTGCCGATGCCGGTGGAGACCAATACGCCCTTGAAGCCGCCGCCTGCGCCCACGATCAGCAGGATGCCTGCCACAGCGGGCAGCGAGGCTCCCAGGGAGTCATTGACGGTCTTCCAGGAGATGCCCGAGGCCGCCTTGAGGACCAGCATGGAGACAATCAGGGCTATGGCCAGGGCCATGACCGGGTTGCCGATGAAGTTGATGGTCTGTGCCAGGCCGTCCGTACGATCCTTGAAGCCGGGAACAGCGATCTCGAAGATGGAGGTCAGCAGCATGAGGACTGCCGGCAGCAGAATGCAGCAGACCGAGATGGCGAAGGAGGGCAGTCGGGTCTCCTCCTTGCCGGCCTGCTCGCTCTTGGCCACGAAGTCGGCTGGTGCCTCGACGGGCACCCAGCGGGAGGCCAGCCGGGAGAAGCCCGGGCCCACGACGACCAGGGTGATCAGGGCGAAGGGGATGCCGAACATCATGGTCAGGCCCACATTGCCGGTCTGCTTGAACTGGCTCAAAGCGGCCAAGGGACCGGGGTGAGGAGGCACGCAGGCGTGCATGATGGACAGGCCCGCCAGGGTGGGGATGGCCACCCGCATCAGCGGAAGCTTGGTACGGCGGGCCACCAGAATGATGACCGGAACCAGAATGACCAGGCCAACCTCGAAGAACATGGGCAGGCCGATCAGGGCGCCAATCAGGGCCATGATCCAGGGGATGGTGGCGGGCTTGGACTTGGCCACCAGGGTGTTGACCACCTGGTCGGTGGCCCCGGTGTCCATGAGGACCTTGCCGATCATGGCTCCCAGGCCGATCAGAATGCCCACGGAGCCCATGGTGGAGCCGAATTCGCCGGTGAAGCTGGTCAGGGTGGCCACGGGACCATAGCCGGAACCGATGCCGACCACCAGGGCGGCACCCAGCAGGGAGACAAAGGGATGAAGCTTAACGACGGTGACCAGGAAAATGAGCACTGCCAGGCTGAGCACCAGACTGATGCCCAATTGGGTGGTGTTCAGGGAAACGGCCTGACTCGCCGCCAGGGTCAGGTACCCTTCGGCTGTCGGCTGCGACGCTAAAAGCATTGCTGCCTCTTCTCTGAGGATGCGAACCGTTCGGCCTGAGCAGCTTTCCGGCTCTTATTTTTGCATTACATAATATCGACAGTGTGATATTACGTATGCCTTAACAGACCATATCTTACACGAACCTGGGACGGTTTGGAAGATGGCATGCTAAGAGCAGGATGGAGCCTCAACATGTTTGCAGAATCGTTTGATCCCTTTGGAAACGAGCCCGGTTGCTAGAGTGGAATTCGTGGAAAGCGCGAGCAAGCCTGATGACAAAACGGCTACAGAAGGCACCCTGCATGACCGGCTCTTGGACCAGTGGGGGGCGGCCATTGTCGATGGCACCATCGCTCCGGGCGACCGGCTGCCCGCCCCGGATTTGGATAGCCAGAGGCCCTCGCGCACGGTCACCCGGGAGGTCACCAGGGTTCTTGAGGCCATGGGTCTGGTCACCGTCAAACGCAAGGTCGGTGCCACGGTCAACCCCCGTCAATGCTGGAACATCTTTGATCCGCGGGTGATTGAGTGGAGGCTGCGCGGATCTGGCCGGGGACGAACCCTGCATGAACTGTCCGAGCTCAGGGCATGCGTGGAGCCCATGGCTGCCCAGCTGGCGGCCAGCAACGCTGATCGGGATCAATGGGCGAAGCTGACACGGGCCGCCATTGACATGGTGGCCAACGCCGACCGGGCCGACGGACCGGACTATCTTCGGGCTGACGAAACCTTCCATCGAACCCTGCTTGAGGCATCCGGCAACGCTATGTTTGCGGCGCTGGGCGATGTGATTGCCTCAGTGCTGTCTGGGCGGACCCGGCATGAGCTTATGCCCAGGAAGGCTGATGAGAAGGCTTTGCGGCTGCACGGCGACGTGGCTGCGCTGATACGTCGGGGCGATGCAGAGGGGGCCCGTCACGCCATGGATTGGATCGTCGACGAATCTGATCGGGCTATCGAACAAATGACTCGAAAAGACCCCGAAGACTCGACCCATGCTGAGGATAAGGAATCTTAGGAGTCCTGAAATCTGAAAAAGGCTCTTGTTGCCGAAGGCTCAGCGCAATTTCGAGGCGGCATCAGCGTCCAGGAGCCAGAGGGTCTCCATGGTGCCCCTGGCATAAGAGGAGGGCACATGGGGATCGTCTGTAGTTCCCAGTGCAGCAGCCACGGCTGAGGCTTTCTCGGCAGTTGAGGTGAAGAGCCAGACCTTGGGGGTCCGGCGGATGAATGGCGTGGTCATGGTGACCCTGAGCGGCGGCAGCTTGGGGGAGTTGCTGACGCCCGTCACCAGCATATCGTCATCCTGCAATCTGACCTCGGACCGGTCGGGGAAGAGGGAGGCATAGTGGCCGTCGGGGCCCACGCCAAAGACGGCCAGATCCATGCGGCCCTCAGGGCCCAGCTGGTCGATGATCTCCTGCTGATAGGCGGCTGCCGCCTGGGTCAGGGCCCGTTCGTTCTCCTCTTGGTCGGCGGCCTCAACCTGGGCTGGGCTACGGGTGTCCACGGGCATCGAATGCACGTTGGTCTGGGGCAGCAGCCCCTGGTCGATCAGCGAGCCATACCAGGCCTGCCGTGCCTGTTCGTCGTTGCGATCCGGGTCTTCCAGACCCACGAACCGCTCATCGCTCCACCAGAGATGGACCCGGCTCCAGTCCACGCTCTGGCTCAGGGGATCGGCACCCATCAGGGCATAGACATCTGCCGCGTCCCGGCCACCGGTCAGCGCCAGGTCGGCCCGATCCTGACGGGCCAGGAGGTCGCCCAGCTCCAGCAGGATCCGAGCTGCGGTGGCTTGATTGAGCAACTTGGTTGTGGCATAAGTCACGACGCGACGATCGGTCATCTGATCCTCCTTGCATGCAGGTGAAGCTGGCTTCAGCCTACACCCAGACGTTTGCATATGAATTGAGTCACTGCAGAGGTCTACTGGTGGTCAACCATTCCCCAGCCGGTGTGGATAACCTCCTGATAGACCTCGTCAGGATCCAGTCGACCCAGTTCCTCGCTCATGCAGTCCACGGCAGAGCGCAGGGGCATGGAGATGGTCTGTGAGGCCTGACCGGGCTGGTTGATCCGGGCCTGGTCGTCGTGGTGGCGCTCCATGCTCATGACCCCGTCCGGGCGTTCGAAGTAGACACCGGTGACCGCCTGAGCCTTTGGATCGCGCTCGACAGTGACCGGCACCTTTAGCTTCAGAGCCAGCCAGGAGGCCAGCAGCTCCAATGGCAGGTAGTGGGCTTGGCCGGTCACCCTGACCGAACGGATGGGCAGGTGGGGCGGTTGTTGCACCATGGAGGTCAACAGCGCTCGCCAGATGGTGATCCTGGTCCAGGACAAATCAACGTCCTGATCGCGTGAATGGGCCAGCAGCCCGGCGAAGGTGGCCTGGCGATCGTCGGCCTCCATGGCATCGGTGATTCTGCTGGCGGCCATGGTCCCGATGGGATCCTGCGAGGGGTCCAGGGGCGGATTGGTGGGCCACCAGACTACTAGAGGTGCATCCGGCACCAGGAGGGGAATGACCAGGGCATCGGAATGGTCCAGCAGGGCTGCCACTGGTCGCAGAACCACCACTTCGCCGGCACCGGCATCCGAGCCGAAACGTATTTCGGCATCCAGCGTGTGATCCCCGTTATGGTCGGTGTTCTTGTAGGAAACGCAGTCTTCTGAGGACTGTGCCGCAGCCGTCCTCTGATCCGCCTCCTGTTGGGCCTGATGGTCTTCGGCATTGGTCACTATGGCGATGACCCGGCAGGGATGTTCCCGGCTTGCGGCGTTGACGGTTTCCAGGGCCGCCTCCAGATGGGCCTGTTCGGTGACGATGACCAGGGTCAGCACCCGTCCCTGGGCGGCTTCACCGCGTTCGACGTGGAGTTCGTCGATCTCCCTGGCGATGGCGGAGGTAGTGGTGTTGTTCAGTCTGACGATCATGGCATCCTCCAGTGGTATCCGTCGCGGGCCAGCATCAAATCAGCCTCTCGCGGTCCCCAGGTGCCGGCGCGATAGGGCTGGGGCTGGCCCTGTCCTGCCCAGAACTCCTCGATGGGGTCCAGGATCTTCCAAGACAGATTGACCTCCTCGGTGGTGGGGAAGAGGGGCGGGTCTCCCAGGAGCACGTCCAGGATCAGCCGCTCGTAGGCCTCAGGGGAGGCCTCGGTGAAGGAACGCCCGTAGGAGAAGTCCATGTTGACGTCGCGCACCTCCATGGCCGAGCCGGGAGTCTTGGCCCCGAAACGCATGGTCACGCCCTCATCAGGCTGTACGCGGATGACCACGGCGTTCGCGCCCAGTTCCCGGGTGGCTGTGGCCTCGAAGGGCAGGTGGGGGGCACGCTTGAAGACGATGGCGATTTCGCTGACCCGCTTGCCCAGGCGCTTGCCCGTGCGCAGGTAGAAGGGGACGCCGGCCCAGCGGCGGGTGTCCACATCCAGCCTGATGGCC
The DNA here is from genome assembly GCF_000499185.1 of Bifidobacterium sp. A11. Taxonomy (NCBI): domain Bacteria; kingdom Bacillati; phylum Actinomycetota; class Actinomycetes; order Bifidobacteriales; family Bifidobacteriaceae; genus Bifidobacterium; species Bifidobacterium sp. A11. The sequence continues at coordinate 54,259 of NZ_AWUO01000009.1, read as the reverse complement.
GCATAGGTTTCGGTGGTGGAGGAGGGGTCGATTCCGTCCTCGTCCAGGTAGCCGACCACGTGCTGGGATCCCTGCCAGCCGGCCGTGTACTGGCCCCGGGCGGTGTGGGCCGCCAGGTCCTTGGGGATGCGGACTGCCGAAAGGATCTTGGTCTTCTCGGCCGTCAGATCCGATGCCGAGAAGGAGACCGGCTCTTCCATGGCTGTCAGGGCCATCAGCTGCAGGAGGTGGTTCTGGATGACGTCCCGGGCTGCTCCGATTCCGTCGTAGTAGCCGGCCCTGCCGCCAATGCCCATGTCCTCAGCCATGGTGATCTGCACGTGGGAGACATAGTTGGAGTTCCAGACCGGCTCGAACATCATGTTGGCAAAGCGCAGGGCCAGGATGTTCTGCACGGTCTCCTTGCCCAGATAGTGGTCGATGCGGAAGACCGAATCCGGCTCGAAGACCTCGGAGACCACCCGGTCAAGCTCCTTGGCCGATGCCAGGTCACGACCGAAGGGCTTCTCGATGATGACGCGGCGCCAGGCCCCCTCGGTGGAGTGGGAGAGCCCCGACTCGGCCAGCTGACGGGCCACCTGGGGGAAGGCCTTGGGTGGTACCGACATGTAGAAGGCATGGTTGCCACGGGTGCCCCGGACCCGATCCAGCTCCGAGACAGTAGCCGACAGGCGGCGGAAGGCCTCGGCATCGTCGAAGCTGCCCTTGACGAAGCGCATGCCCTGGCTCAGATGTCGCCAGGTGGACTCGTTGAAGGGGGTGCGGCAGTGGGCGCGGACGTTCTCCTCCGCAAAGGCGACGAACTGCTGGTCGCTCCAGTCGCGCCGTCCGAAGCCGATCAGCCCGAAGCTGGCTGGAAGCAGCCCCCGGTTGGCCAGGTCATAAACAGCCGGCAAAAGCTTTTTCTTGGCCAAATCGCCGGTGACGCCGAAAATGACCAATGAGCTGGGGCCCGCGATGCGCGGCATGCGCAGATCGCGCGGATCCAGCAGGGGGTTGTGCCAGGGCGCCTGTCGGCCGCCGTCCTCGTCGGGAGGAGCGGGCTGGTCGGCGGAGCGCGCAAGTGGTGAAGTGTCCATAGTGCTCCTCGTGAAATACCGTGGCTCCCAGTGTACTGTCGGCAGTAGAAGGGCAGGGCTGATTATCCGCTGAAGAGTGCATAAGCGTCGCAAAGGTCACATTTGCGGCAAGGATCCCTAGAATGGTCGGTATGATTCCCAATGTTCCCATGGCCGAGGCCCTGCACCGTCAGTATGCGCCCTCCCAAGCCGCCTATGAACTGATACACACCCATTGCCAGATCATTGCCGCCCTCGCGGTGCGTATGGCTGACCAGGTCAACGAACGCCTGCTGCGTGACGATGACCCTGACGGTGTCCTACCCGAGCGTCCCCTGGATCGTGACCTGGTCCGCATAGGTGCCCTGCTGCATGACATCGGCACCTACAGGATTTTGAAGGATGACGGCTCCCAGGGTCGGCCCCTGACCTTCCAAGGCGAGCGGTACATCGAGCACGGGCTGGAGGGCTACCACCTGCTGCTGGATGCCGGGGTGGACGAGTCGGTGGCCCAGTTCGCCCGCAACCACACCGGAGTGGGACTGACCCGCCGCCAGGTGGAGGAGGAGCATCTGAATCTGCCGCCGGACGACTACCTGCCGGTCAATCCTGAGCAGGAGGTGGTCATGTATGCGGACAAGTTCCACAGCAAGCACCAGCCGCCCATTTTCGTCTCCGAGCCCACTGCCGCCAAGCGCACGGCCAAGTATGGTTCCGACAACCTGGCCCGCTGGAAGCAACTGGTGGCCCGGTATGGAGTACCGGATCTGCAGCCTCTGGCTAATTACTACGGCATGACCATCGTCTGATCCGGCCGGGCTGCTCCCCAGGAACTGCGGAAGCGACCACCGAATTCGCGCAGCATCCATGGGTCTGGTTGATAGGGGTCAACTGGATCGGTCCGGCAGGCCGCAACGACTTTCAAGAAAGAGACCATGCCTTGAGGCCCGTAAGCGTAAGGAGCTGCACACCAGACTGGGTTTCCCTCCAGGACGAGAGGTCGATCCGACCCACGGAGGAAGGCCAGATCCACGCTGATCGGAGCAGGCGATCGACCCTTGGCTGCCCGGAGGGCGCAGTTCTCGGCGATCGCTCGATGACTGGGATTGAAGATGGCGCCGTCGAAGACCGTGGTGATGGCTCGAGATTCCTCGCCCTCATGCAGGCAGTATCCGCTGGAGGCTACGATTTGGTCTCTGTCAACGATGACCCGCCACTCCTCATGGATATCGGGCAAGTGGGTCTGGAGGCGAATCATCGATTGCGCGGGGGCTGTTCGCAGACCACTCTGCAAGTCTTCAAGGGTTCGTCGGGCTGCCGGCAGGCCCGATACCCGGCCGGCGGCCAGCTGCGACCAGGGGCGCTGTCCCAAGCCAGATGGCAGCCGACGCCAGTTCAGAATGGTCTCGGCCGTCACAGTCAGAATCCTGCGTTCGGTCAGGGACTGATCCAGCTCATCCAGCCACAAAGTAAGTGGTGCTGACAGGGTCCAGGAGGGACGTCCATGGGAGGCCAGCCAGGCGTTCTGGGCGATCAGCAGCCCTGGGGTAATCCATATGGCTTCCTTGACACCGATCTCCCGAACTGGTCCGAATCCATGGTGATGGTGCAGGATAACCCTCCGTTGCCGGCGTGGATCCTTGTTGCTTAAATCGATTTGTTCGGTCATGACCCGGGGTATCCACTCCTCATGGGTAATGACCGAACAAATCAGTGCAGTGCTGTCCATCCCCGGCCCGGAAGGCTGCGGCTTAATCGACGATGAATCGGTCGTCGTAGGTGCCCTCGTCCACGGTGTCAGAACCCCCGGAGGTCAGGATGATCACGGTGCAGTCATGACGGCGGGAGACCCTCTTTAGTGTGGCCAGCAGGGTGTCCCAGTCGCTTGGCTCAAGACCTTCGGTGGGCTCGTCGGCGATGAGCACGTCGCATTCGCAGCACAGGGCACGGGCCACGGAAGCCAGGCGGAAGTCCAAGTGGCCCAGATCAGCGGTCAGCTTGTCCTGCAGGCGCTCCGGGAAGCCCACCTCGTCCAGCAGCTGACGGGCCAGATTGTCCTTGGGGCCCAGGAAAGTGCGCCCGCTGGCATCCATGGTGTAGACAAGATTCTGTACGGCGGTCAGGTCGCGCCTTAAGGCATCGGTACCAAAGATGGCTCCGATCTGGTGGCCGCGATAGTCGGAGGCCAGCAATTGGCGCAGGTCCGTGCCACGGAAGAGCACGCTGCCTTGGGTGGGGGCGCGCAGACCGGTCATCAGGGCCATCAGAGCGGCTCGTCTGGAAGGCGAAGTGGTCTCCACCGAGTAGATGCGGCGACGCTGGAATTCCAGATCGACATCATCCAGGATCTGTTCGGGACGACCCTGGACCTTGCGCGTGTAATCCACATGCTTCAGGGAGAGCACCGGGTAGCCGCCAGGAACCAACACCCGCTGGCCATCGGTCTCCAGCAGTGGGTCCTCCTCCTGATCATCGTCAGGATCCTCGGCATTTTCCTGCTCGATGACCACCTTGAAAGCGGCCATCGACACGTCTTCTTCCGAAGAACCATCCTCCTCGGACTGTTCGCCCGTCTGAGTGGCTGCTTCTTCCTCGGATTCGGGCAGCGGTTCGGCGCCGGTGTTCTCGTCGGCTTTTTGCTCAGCATCGGCTGTTGTTTGAGGGGCTTGCTTCTGGTCGGCGGCCTTGGCTGCAGCTTTTTCCTGGGATTCTTCGTCTGGCTGCTGGTCCGATGTCTTTTCGCTCATGCCTCGTCCTCCAGGTCGTTGGTGTATAGCTGGGCGGTTCTAAAGGCCGCTACCCTGGCAGCTGCTGCCAGGGCGAGAACCAGGCAGACGGCCAGGCCAATCAGGGTCAGCTTCCAGATCAGACCAGCATGAGGCATGCTGGCCAGGTTCCCCAGCCGGAAGAGCGACCGGCCCAACGGCCGACTGATCGCGGCGCCCAGCACCAGGCCCAGCACCAGCCCGGGCAGGGTGAGCAAGAGGGTCTCCAAGGCGAACTGCCAGCCCAGCCGAGCCTTGTGGACCCCGATGGTGATGGCCATGCCGATTTCGTTGGCACGGTTGCGCAGCATGAGGAACAGACAGCCCAGCAGAATCAGTCCGCCCAGCAGGCAAACCAGGATAATGGTGGTTCGCGCCTGCTCGGCGGCCCGGTGAACAGGCTCCATCCGCCGTTGGTAGTCCTTCAGGCTGGGGGAGTCGATGTCATATTGCGAGGCCTTGAGTCCGTCCTTGCGCAGCTCCTTGATGAACTTCTGGTAGGTGCTTGGCGAATCCAGGACGAAGGCGACGAGCAGTTCATGGCCGGGGTCTCCAGGCTTGCTGGCTGCATCCAGCCCCAGCATGGCAAAGGTGGGATAGGCCGTGTAGATGGCCCGGTTGGCGGCCTGATCCGCGGCCTTGCGATAGTGGTAGGTGCCGGAGATGGTCAGCTTGACCTGCTGATCCTGCTGGCGAGGATCCTTGATGGTCAGGGTGTCGCCCACCTTGAGCTTGTTGGCCTGCGCCATCTGCTTGGAGATCAGCACGGTCTGGGTGCCGGAGGCATTCTGGGAGGCGTAGTCCAGCCCCTTGCCCTGATCCACTGCGAAGGGGCCGTGAGGCAGGGTGGGTTCGGCCTCCTTGTCGGAGACCCCCACCAGGGAGTAGGTGCCTGACTGGGGCAGTCCCTCCGGGCTGATGTCGGCGGTCTCATGGAAGTAGGCCTTGTACTGCATGCCATCCATCTGCAGGCGCTGGGCGTACTTGGAATACTCGTTCCAGCCCAGTGGAGAGGCCTTGGTTCCCTTGCGCGGGCTGATGACGGCATCCACCTGTTGGGATTCGTAGTCTGTGGTACGTGCCTTGGTGTCAGCCTGGAGCACGGTAGCCGCCGTCGTGGCCAGAGCGGTCACGACCAGGCAGACCAGAACCATGACCAGGCTCCGCGCCGCATGCCGCCTGATGGTGAACCAGGCGTTCTTGAGAACGAACATGACACCCTTCCTGATAGCGTTCCAGGGATGACCGGGCGGCCCACAATGGCGGGCCTAAAGTCCGGTCGCCGTCCTCCAGTCTAGCCAGGGACGCTCCCAAGCTAGCGGTGCGAACTTGGAGCTTGCTGAATGTCTCGCTCGGCCCCCTGTTGGTCGGCGTGGGAGAAGTTGCGCACCTTCAAAGAGACGACCAGGGCAGCCAGAATCAGCACCAAGGTGAAGACCAGTCCGTAGTGGGTGCCCCTGGTGAAGGCTTGGGCTTTATCAACACCGGTTGCCTGCCCCTCGCCCATGGCCAGCAGGGAGGTGGTGATGGCTGTGGCCACGGCTCCTACGATCTGCTGCATGGTGTTGATGATGGTGCTTCCATCGCCGGACTGCGGGCCGCTCAGTGAGTTGAGCGCGTAGGTCTGGGCCGGCGACATGGCCAGGGGGCAGCCGATCATCAAAATAATGTGGGCAGCCACCACCAAGGCCACAGGGGTGTGCGGGCCGGTGAACAGGAGGATGACCGTGCCAAGCAGGGCGACAAGGAATCCGCAGCGGACGGGCATCCGGGCTCCGAAGCCGTCATAGAGCCGGCCGGCGAAGGCTGAGACCAGGGCGTTGATGGCGCCGCCGGGCAGCATGAGGATGCCGGTCATGGCTACGGGCAGAAGCAGTCCCCGCTGCAGGAACTGGGGCAGCAGATACATGGAGGAGAGGATGACTGCAAAGTCCAGCATGACCAGGGTGGCACCGTAGCGGAAGGCCGGGATGGAGAAGATGCGCAGGTTGAGCACCGGGTGCTCCAGGCCCAGCTGGCGACGAATATAGAGGACCAGTGCAGCCAGGGCCACAACCAGAATGATCAGGGTGACCGGGGAGAGCCATCCATAACGGCTGGCCAGGCTGACTCCTGCCACCAGTCCGCCGAAGCCGACAATGGACTCCAGAATAGAGGCCAGGTCGGGACGCTGGTGGGTGATGGTTCCTACGTTCTTCAGGAAGCAGACGGCGAAGATCAGAGCCACCACCAGGAAGGGGGTGAAGAACCAGAAGATCCAGTGCCAGGTCAGCTTGCCCAGGATGATCCCGGTCAGGGTCGGGCCGATTGCCGGGGCGAACATGATGACCAGAGCGCACATGCCCATGACCGTGCCCAGACGGGCAGGAGGGAAGATCAGCATGGCCACGGTGAACATGAGCGGCAGGATCAGGCCAGTGCCGATGCCCTGGATCAGCCGTCCCGTCAGCAGAACGGGGAAGGTGGGGGCCATGGCCGAGACCACTGAGCCCGCCAGGAAGGCGACCAGGCCGAAGATCACGGTCTGCCTGGTGGTGAACCACTTGGAGATCAGGCTGGAGAAGGGCAGGACGATGCCGATGACCAGCATGTACCCCGTGACCAGCCACTGCACGGTTGAGGCGGGGATCTGGAAGCTCTCCATCAGGTTGGGCAGGGCGATATTGAGCGAGGTCTCGCTCAGCATGCCCACGAAGGCCCCGATCATCAGCGCGGCGATGGCCGGCCAGGGATGGGGGACGGCCGGTCGTGACCGGTGAACAGAGACAGGGGTGGACGTGTTGTGCACGATAATGATCTCCTTCTTCAGACAAACAGCACGCCATCTTAGGGAGGCGGTCATTTTTTCGTAAGTCGGCATGTCTACTCGCTTCGCCGAAGGCGTGCCGCATCGGAACGGAAAAGGTTATGCTCGGGAATGGTCGTCAGAGACCATAAGGAGGGTGCGTGTGGATTGGCATGCAGCGGTCTACGGGTCAAGAGCCGTTGGTTCAGGAGGCCATGGTTTCTATGATTCGGGCGACGACGAGGAGGGGCGGACTTTCGGTGATCCAGACACCATCTCCGATGCCGCTCTGCGTCGATTGGGGGGCAAGGCTTACTTCCGTGCCCATCAACTGCTGGATGACCGCCGCTTTACAGACCTGCGCCTGCGGCACCTGGGAGCTTTGACCGTCCTCAAGGGGCGTGTGCCCGCCACCTATCAGCCGGACGGTGACTGCATGGTCCAGGCTCGGCTGGATGAGCAGGCCCATCGCGTCATTGACTCCTCATGCACCTGCCGGGCATTTGGGCGCCAGGGTCCTGCCTGCAAGCATGTGGTCGCCCTGATCATGGCCTACAACGAGTCCAGCCAGTCCTTTGCAGGATCGGATGACTGGGCCGGCGAACAGGGTCGGTCCGGTTCCGCCCGGTCAACTTCGGGACCTCTGGCAGCCTACATGCATCGGCAGGAGGGTCGGCGGCGGCAGGCCTTTCGTGACCGCCAGCTGAGCCTGCTCAAGCAGGAGAACGGGCCGGTTGGTGGCCGTCACCTGCCCATCGGCTCGGTCGGGCTGATTCCCGACCTGACCAGCGAGCGCGGAGGCTGGCTGGTCCGTCTGCACATCACTCTGTCATCCCACGGGGTCGCCTACCTGGTCAAGGACCTGCCGGCCCTGCTGCGCGCTGTGGACCAGGGCGAATTCATGTCTTACGGACGGCGGTTGGCCTTCATCCATTCTCGTGACACTTTTGATGACCGGGCCCAGGCTCTGCTGACCATTCTGGAAAGGGCCGGTGCCATCCGCCGTAGTCTGGCTGAGCAGGAGGGGGGCATGCGCCGCCGTCTTACCCGTGCAGGATTGTCGGGGATCCGGCTCAGCGACGACGAGGTGGCTCAGATCCTCGACCTGTTCGTGGACTCTGGACTCACCCTGGACTACACGCCTCCCGAGGATTCTTTCCTGCAGACCATGCCTGCCCCTGTAGTTGGCGGGGATCCGGACCCTGGCATCGCGGTCAGCAAGGAGGCGGATGGCTACCGGATCACCCATGCCCTGGCCGTGGAACGCTTCGTCGTAGGCCAAGCACATTCTTTCGTTATCGTGCGCCCCTCACAGCCCGGCATAGGGCTGGATCCGGGACCGGTCATCCACCGCTGCAGCGCGCATTTCATGCGTCATCGGGACCTGCTGGAGACCCTCTGCCGCCCTGGCGAAGATCGGGATCTGCATCTGGATGCCGACGACCTGGATCTGTTCGCCCGGACCGTCCTGCCTGACCTGAATCAGGGTTCCCAGGAAGGATCTGGACTCTCCGCCAGCCTGCCCGAAGAGCTGGATGCCCGGCGGCGGATGCCCTGCAGGATTGAACTTTACTTGGACAGGGATCGGCAGGGGGTCAGCTGCGATCTCAAGGCCCGCTATGGGGACCGTCTACTGCCAGTCGGTGCTGATCCCGCCTCGGAGGATGAACCCGGCAGGGATCGGGAGAGCGAGTCTTTGGCCCGGCAGACGGTCCGCCGTTATTTCCCTCTGATGGAGGAGGGGCTGGCCCGTATCCCCGAGGAGAACGAGGAGGCTATCCACACCCTGCTGACCCGGGGCCTGCCCGTGCTCAAGGGCCTGGGACGGGTCTTCTCCACCCCGGCCTTCGACGGACTGAGCGTCGTCTCTCATCCGCAGATCCGCGTGGGTGTCAGGGTGCGCTCCGGTCTGGTCGAGATCTCGCCCATCGCCGATGAGGTACGACCCGAGGAGGCTGCTGCCATCCTGGCTGACCATCGCCGCCGGCGCCGTTTCCATCGGCTGCGCAACGGGGCCTTCGTCGAGTTGGCTGATCTGAATACGGATGCTGTGGACACCCTGGCTGAAGACCTGGGCATTGACCCTGCTGATCTGGCCAAGGGGCCGGTCCGGGTGCCTGACTTCCAGCTCGGCTACCTGGATGCTTTGGTGCCCGAGCAGGATCGCGATTCCAGTTTCCGTGATTATCTGAAGGAGCGCAAGCCCGATCCTCAGGTGTTCAGGATCCCCGATGGGCTGCGCGGGCAGCTCAGACCCTATCAGGCAGAAGGGCTGCGTTGGCTATGCACTCTGAGCGACCGCGGCTTCGGCGGCATTCTTGCCGACGAGATGGGTCTGGGCAAGACCATACAGATGCTGGCCTACCTGCTCTCCCGTCGGGATCAGGCCCGAGATCGAGGACCTTCGCTGATCGTCTGTCCGGCCTCCTTGGTCTACAACTGGGAGGCCGAGTGCCGCCGCTTTACGCCGGATCTGCGGGTAGCGGTCCTGGCGGGAGGACGCAGCCAGCGTCAGGCTCTGCTGGATCAGGCCGGTTCCTACGATCTGCTGATTACCTCATACGATCTGCTCAGGCGGGATCTGGATCGGTATCGGAGTCTGCCCTGGTATGCCCTGGTTTTGGATGAGGCCCAGTACATCAAGAACCACGCCACCAAGGCCGCCCGTGCCGTACGTGCTCTGGACAGCCTGCACCGGTTCGCTCTGACGGGCACACCCATCGAGAACCGGCTGTCCGAGCTTTGGAGCATCTTTGACTTCCTGATGCCGGGGATGCTGGGTCCATACTCTCGGTTCCGGGACCGCTTCGAAATGCCCATACTCAGCGGAGACCAGGATGCCCAGTCCCGGCTCCAGGCCCTGGTGGGACCCTTCATTCTGCGCCGGCTCAAGTCCCAGGTGTTGACGGATTTGCCCGAGAAGATCGAAAACGTGATCAGCGTGCCCCTGCAGGGCCGGCAGCGTAAGCTCTATGCAGCCCTTGAGCAGGAGCTGAGGGCCACGCTCAACAAGGAAAGGGATCAGGAGTATGAGGTCGGCAAAATCCAGGTTCTGGCCCAGCTGACCAGGCTGCGGGAGGTCTGCTGCGATCCGCGTCTGGTCTACCAGGATCAAGGCCGGGACCGGCGCGGCGATTCGGCCAAGTTGGATGCCATCGAGGATCTGGTGGTCTCCTGTCAGGATGCCGGACGGAAGATGCTGATCTTCTCCCAGTTCACCTCCTACCTGGACCTGATAGCCCAACGGCTCCGTCGGCTGGACGTGCCCTACGATCTGATCACCGGCGCCACCTCCAAGAAGCGGCGGCTGGAGCTGGTGGAACAGTTCAATAGGGATGCTACGCCGGTCTTTCTGATCTCCCTGAAGGCCGGCAACACCGGACTCAACCTGACTGGAGCCTGTGTGGTGGTCCATGCGGACCCCTGGTGGAATGCCGCAGCCCAGGAGCAGGCCAATGACCGCGCCCACCGGATCGGTCAGACCCAGGACGTCAACGTCTACCAGATCGTAGCCAAGGACACCATCGAGGAACGCATCCTCAACCTGCAGCATAGCAAGAGCGACCTGGCCTCGCGCTTTGTCGACTCGGCCGCATCCACTGGTGCAGCCAGCGTGGCCAGGCTGAGCAGAAAAGACCTTCTGGCCCTTCTGAGCTGATCCGAAACGGCTGCTGATCTACTAGTCAATGGTCATGAATACAGCATCATGGTGACGAGACCCTTGGGTCACGGCCTCGGTTATTCTTGATGTATTAGTCAAATCGAAAGACTATATGTATGAGCAGATTGTTGGTTGCTCCGCCGGTGGTTTTGTCGGTTTGACAGCAGTTGACTATTCGGTTCTGGGAGTCTGGTCACCTTCAGCTCCTTTGATGGCAGGAAGCTTGGAGGGAAAGCATGATCAGCGGTGTGCAGATGTTCTGCTCAGAGTTTATGGGTACAGCCATCATGATGGCCATCGCTGTCATGGTCGCAGCCAGCAGGTCACTCCCCAAGACGGGGGCCTATCGGGCCGACTGGATCAACGCTTCATTGGGTTGGGGTCTTGCTGTTTATGTAGGCGTATATGCGGGGTGGAGAACGGGCGGTCATCTTAATCCGGCTGTGACCTTGGCCAGGGTGGTCGGTCACTGGATTGATCCACAAGCGACTTTGAATGGTCTGGCTGTGGGCAAGGGTGGCATTCCGGTTACCTCAGCCAACGTAGCCATTTTTATTTCCGCCCAGTTCCTGGGGGCTTTCTTTGGCTCCTGCCTGGGCTACCTGGGCACTCGCAAGCATTTCGAACTTCCGACCGATACAGATACCAAACTTATGGTTTTCTGTACCAAGCCTGCTATACGTTCGAATTTCTGGAATCTGACGTCGGAGGCTATCGGCACGGCCATTCTGGTTACCTGGGTTTTCCTCAATGGGGGGACTCCTACCCAGGTTGGGCCCTTGGGCGTGGCCCTGGTCATCACGGTTCTGGTCATGGCCCTCGGCGGGGTTTCTGGTGCGGCTATGAATCCGGCACGTGACTTTTCCGCTCGATTGGCATACTGCCTTCTGCCCATGTCCGGCAAGAAGGATGCGGACTGGAACTACGCCTGGATTCCCTTTGCCGGGCCGATCATCGGAGCCTGCATTGGTGTGCTAGCTCCTGCCTGGATGGGGCTTCTGCCTTGATTGTCGGCATGGAAAAGCCCCTGGACCTGTCAGGGGGTTATTACGACAGGACCGGGGGTCGAGTTAGTTGAGGTAGCTCAAGCTCAGTAGCTGGCTGAGGTGGGCTCCTGGAAGCGGACTGTCAGCCCGCGGCCGTGGTGAAGGAACATCTCTGCACCGTGGCGGTCGACGTCGCGATGGGTGAAGAGCATGCGGATGGCGAAAGCCGTCTGAACGTCATCGGGCAGATCCAGGAAGGCCTTGTGGGCATCCCAGCCGTCGGCAGCGACAGCCTTGTTGGGTACGTAGGCATATCCATAGCCGTCCTCGTCCACGTAGCCCAGGAATGGCAGATCCCATGCCTGGTGGTAGCTCAATTGATCCTTGTAATCCTCGACCTTCTTGAGGGCCTCCTCGCTGATGCCGTACTTACGGGCGACCTCGTTGGCCTTGGCGGTCTTCGCGGCGGCATCTTTTTCGAACATGGAAGTATCAACAACAATGACTGTATCGTCTGCCATGACTGACCTTTCTGTGTGACGGCCTGCACGTGTGACAATCGACATCATGACCGTGCAGAGCCATGACCGTTCAGGTGACCGTCCATCGTCGACGGTGACCTCTGGATGCAAGATTCCTTCCACTTGCAAGAATAGCAAATTTCGTCTGCAGATAGGGGCAGGGAACCGTGAGGTTCGCCATAGGTGGCTGTCACCAGTGAAGAAGAGGCCCAGCTGTGTTCTCATGCGGGGAACGATTAGCCCAGGTCAGCATCCTGATCCCTGCGATGCCGCAACAAGCACATCAGTGCCAGGCCGAGGACGGCAGTGCCGATAGCCAGCGCTACAGGCATGACCATGTCTGAGCCTGAGGCGGCTAGGGCTTGGGAATCTGCAGATGGCTTTGCTTGGTCATCAGAAGATTGGTTTCCTGGCGCAGGTTTTCGACTATCGCTGGTTTGGCCCGGTTTGCTGAGTGCATTATTAGATTCGCCCGGCTTGTTCGGTTCTACCGGCGGGATCGGCTTGGCATGTTCTCCGGAGTTGCCAGGGTGGTCGGGCTTGGCCGGCTTGGCCTGGTAGGTGTTGGTGAAGGTGGGGTTGTTGCCGTCGATGGTGGCTTGGAGCTGGCCGTTGAGGTCGTCGGTGACGTGGACGGTGATCCGGTGCGTCTTCTGGTCGTAGGTGATGCCGGGCAGGCTGCCCTGGGCCTCGCTCACGGAGTACGTGTAGTCGCCGGCCTCGGTCAGGGTCAGGTCGGGGAATGCGACGGTCCCGTCGGCCTTGTTGGATGCCTGGGTCGGCTTCCCGCCCTTGGTGTTCTGCAGGAGGAAGTCGAACTCTCCGGCTTTCAGGCCCCGGCCTTCCAGGTGCTTGAAGGCGGTGAGCCTGACCGTGGCCGGCTTGGCCTGGTAGGTGTTGGTGAAGGTGGTGTCCTTGCTGGTGACGGTGGCTTGGAGCTGGCCGTTGAGGTCGTCGGTGACGTGGACGTCGACCGTGGCCGCGTGCCGGTCGTAGGTGATGCCGGGCAGGCTGCCCTGGTCCTCGCGGATGGTGTAGTGGTAGTCGCCGGCCTTGGTCAGGGTCAGGTCGTTGAAGGCGATCCTGCCCTGGGCGTCGTTGGATGCCGAGCCCGCTTCATGGCCGGTCTGCCCGTCGTACAGGTGGAAGGTGAACTCCCCGGCTTTCAGGTTCCGGCCCTGCAGGCGCTTGGTGGCGGTGATGACGGGCTTGGCCGGCTTGGCCTGGTAGGTGTTGGTGAAGACCGCCGTGTCTATCTTCTTGCCCTTGCTGTCAGTCCACTGCGCCTTGGCGGTACGGTGTAGCTGAGCTGCATCGGTTGTCAAAGTGATGGTCAGGATTGCAGTGCTCTGATCATACGTCAGGCCAGGAATGGAGCCGGTTTCCTGGTGTATACGATACTGGTAGCTGCCATCGTCGGGCAGAGCAGACACGTTGACGGGCACCTGGGCATTTTTGTTGTCGGCGTCTATGGTGATTTGGCTGGGCAACGCTGCGGACGGTGCGCCATTCAGGGGCTCGGCAGTTAACGTGAATGAGTCTGAGTTGAGCCAGTTCCTGCCTTGGATCTGTACTTTGACTCCTGCAGACACCTCATTGGTGTCCATTGTTCCTGTCAGGCCACAGTTGTTGAAATCCAGGGATTGGCTGGCTGTGTCCACCATATCCTCGGCCTTCTGGAACTTAATATCCTTGATGACGGCGCCTTTCATGGCTCCGTCCTCCAGTATGTCGCTGGCTGAGGAGTTTTCGCTCGGGCTGGCTCCGCTGGCCTTTTGGATTGTTGTAGTCAGGTGGGTCCAGTTCGTATTCGGAGCGGGGTCGAACCGCAGGTGGAATTGCCCTGCCGGTATATTGGTCAGTTCGTACTTGCCCTGGGAATCAGATTTTGTGCTCAGATCATCATGTGGGGTGACGACCGACTTGGCGGGCTTGTCGTCAGTATCGTTGAGCAGGGTCACTTTGACATCTTTAAGCAGAATATCGTCCGAAGAGCGGGTGCCGTCCCCATCGACGTCGTACCATACGATGCCACTGATGGAACGTTGAACAACCATGGCCTGGGCAGGCATTTGGTTCAGTGCATTGCCCCAGCGATTCCGATAGAGGTCGCCGGAGGAGTTGTTTCCGGGATTTATATGGAAAGTAATGTCATAGCGGAATTGGTTGGGCTGCCCATCGATGATGAAGGCCCAGGCCACCACGTTTGCAGGCATTTTCACTTCGCCACTTGTTGTGTTGAAGTCAGCCTCGTCCCAAGAGAGGTATTCCTGGGATTGTATGGAACTCGTGTCATTGACCCGCCATCGAGAATCTGTGGTGTAGCGGATGGTGATTCCGCTCAGACTAGCTCCCGCCGAAGCTTTTACGTTCATATCGGCAAAAGTAGGTTCCCCGTGGAAGTCGGGTTTACCGCTTGTCTGTTTGTACGGCATGATGTCGATGGCATAGTGATGCTGCTTGCCACTGCCTGAGGTGCTGCTCAGCATGTTGGTGAAGCCGATTGGTGCACCGACTTCATTAGTGTCCTGTACGGCCGAGGTGGAAAGGGTGGTTGTGTTGGTCCGCCAAGCGTGGATGGTGAAGGAATCGGCAGTCTTCAAGTATGTGTTGGGCTGGGACATATTCTGTTTTGACTGAACTGTGGCAGAGGTCGTCAGGTCTTCGTTGGAGCCGATGTCTTTGTTAGGGTCAGTCAGGTCACCCAGGGAGGTGGAGAAGTGGATGACGCGGTTGTTGCCGTCCACAGGGATGTTGGTCAATGTCCAGGACAGAGTGGTGATTCCGGTTACGGAGTCCGTGCTCACTGATGGCTCACAGGCGGTTCCGCCCTCTATGTGGCCCATTTCAGGCGTGGCTTCCGTATATGTGCCACCCAATCGGGCGCTGCCGGGGATGTAGTGGAGCTTTGCTGGCAGTTTGTCGGTGATGTAGAGTTCGGTTTTGGCGCCCTTGTTGGCTTGGGAAGCTGATGTGCCGGTGTTGATGGTTAGCCGCCAGTCAACGAACCGTTGATCGCTGTCTATGTCAAAGTATTCTTTGGGTTTGGAATTGGTGCTTGTTTGTGCCACGGCGTTGGAGATGGTGTTGGTTTCGCCGGCTACATAGAGGCTGTCCCCGTGTTCATTGCCGCCGGTGTCTCCGCCCAGGTAACCGTTTATTTGGTCATAGTTGGCCTTGGTATAGCCTCCGACTGACGTGGCTAAGACGGGAGATTTGATTTTGGCCAGCTCGTAGGGGTTCTGTTTCTTGGCCCACTCCTCCCATTCCTGATCGCTGGAGTTCTCGGGGCTTAACCCGGCCATAGCTGCTAATTGGCTGCGGGTGAAAGTGCGCGAAACTGATGTCAGCTGGGCTACCGAACTTACTTTGGCATCGGGGAGGACGTTGATCACAAATCCGCCGAAGCCGAATCGGGAATTCTCTTCGGCAAACCTGGAGGGCGCGGCGGTGCGCCCGCCCAGCAGCATGCCTACAACCGTGCCATGCTTCTTTGCTTCCTCCTGCGTGCTATAAAAGTTCAGATCCTCTATGTCGGCATTGGCTTGCTCAGTGTCGTTTTTCCAGTCCTTTCCGTCGGGTTTGGTGGCGTACATGACCAGATCCAGCAACGGGTTTTTATCGCTCGTTGGATCATTGTATTTGCCGTTCTGCCAGATGCCGTTGCCCCAGGGAAGATCCAGACCGTCGGAGTTTGGCAGTCCAACTACCTTTGGGTCGATCTTGACCAAGGACATTCCCAGCAGAGGCAGATCGGCCTTGCTGGTTTTGAAGTTGAAGCCGGCCGTTACCCGCACTTTGGTCCCTGCGACTGCTGAGTCGGTACCCCGTAGATTGTCAGGAGCAGTCCACCACCCGCAGTCCACGCCGTCATCAAAAAAGTTAGGAGCCGTCATGCAACTGTACTGAATGATGTTGCTGATGCCTGCCTTTATTGTGCTGGAGCTCTGCGTGAAGATGACGTTGTGCCACATGTCATCGGATTGGTCGGTTTGGTTTGACGTGTCCGTGGGGCCGGTGGCAGAGGGTAAAGACTGGTTTGATAGCGATTTCGCACTCAGGTTGCCGTCGTCGACCTTGCTCTGCAAGCTGAGACCGGTCTGTCCATAGTAGTTGGCCACGTCCTTGTCGCCGACAGTGGAGGGGTTGAAGACATATAGGTAACCAGTGGAGATTTCGGCCACTTCCTGTCGCGTGCAGTCAGTCGAGGCCAGGGCAGTCGTGCACCTGGCGTCTGGTGCATAGGTGTGTCCCAGATAGGGGAAGGGGTCGTTGGTTTTATAGTCCTTCAAAGTCAGGTCCAGCCTGAGGCCCTGGCTGTTGCGCTGTTCAGCCACGGTGTATTGACCATTGCCTTGGACTTGGTCCTTCCCAGCCGTGCCACCCGTGGATCGGGCATAGCCATAGTTGCTGAGAGTGGGTCTCCAGCCCTGATCGCCGGTGTTGCGTCCGCTGTTGTTGAAGTCGCCGTCGATGGTGCCGATGTCCCAGAAGTAGGGTTGCAGATCCGCTATCTTCGGGTAGGCATCTCCGCCAGCGGTCTGCCACAAATTGCTCAGTGACAGGGAAAAGGTAATGGGGCCAGTGGGAACATCCAGACCCTTGAGGCCCTTGGTCCGATCGGGCCAACGCATGTCAACGGCCCAGTTGAACTTGCTGATGATCCCCTTGCGCTTACCCAGCTCATGGTTGGGGTAATTGCTGGCGGCTGGGGTGTTGAAGTCGAATGTTTGGTTGCCGGAGCCTTCATTGGTCCCGCCAGTGATTCGCAGGTTCAGATTAAGCTTGGCCGACACGGTGACCTGATCGGATGTGGCTGAAGCAGGATCGGTCTTGGTGGTGGTATTCGGAGCGCCCCAGGCTTGGACCTCGGGGGCGAATTTGCTGCCATTGGGCATGCTTCGGACCCGAAGGACCAGAGTGACGCTGGAGGATCCCGGAATAACGGTAGGCACATTCTGTGGGGCGGTGAGTAGCCTGTAAACGGTAAGCACCTGTGTCGGATGACCGTCGATAGTCTCTGTAGTTTGCTTTGGCTGGTATTCCGGCGTAGTGTCCACCCAGCCCATGGAATTCACATCAAAGGTGACCTGGTCCTCAGGCTGGCTCAGTTTGAATTGGAAGCCTATTCGGCCTCGGCGATAGCTGGTGGTCTCGCTGCGGGTATTTACGGCAAAAGAGTAGGTGTAGGACACCTTATCGAAAGTGCGCACTATGTCATTGTCTGCATCGTGGTCGTCGCCGGGGTTGTTGTCGTTGTCGAAAGGAGCCGTGCCGGTGGAGCGGGATGCCTGGGACAGTGTGGTGACCACGGCGTCGTCGGTGTCCAACATGTCCTTGATTGCCGATTTGGTGGTCGGCCCTGTGCTGGGTTGTATGGGTGCGGCCTGGTTCGGGGTGGCCGACTCCGACTTCTGAGTGGTTTGGGCTGCTCCGGACGCGGCGGTGCCTGACTGTGGAGTCGAGGTTTGGGTCGACGTGGACGATGTCTGCTGTGCTTGTGTTGTTGCAGATGTTGATGTGGAGGCGGTGGTCTGGGCATCAGCTGTCTGTCCACCATCGGCTAAGGCCATAGTGGGTATTAACGTGGCCATAGCCAACAGGCCGGCCAGGACTTTTCCGCTCAAATTACCCTTTGCCACGTTTCTCCTTTTGAGCGCCGACGACCGACTGGGGCGTCGGGCCGGGGCATCCCCTTCAGATCATCCGGTCGACTGTCTACGATGGTTCTCGAGTCATTCGATACTAGCTTTACAGAATAGTATACAAAGTCATTGATTATAATTCCGCTATTGATATGCGCCTCCGGAGTAAAGGGTCAACTATGGACAGAACAGGGAGGTCTGCATGAGTGAACGGGATCATCGCGGGCGCTCGGTTGCCGATTTTCCGGGTCACGGAATGCGCGAGCGGTTGGCTGTCTACGGGTTCTTCATCATCATGGGCATCGGTACCTCGGCCTGGATTTCTCGACTGCCAACAGTCAAGGCCAGCCTCGGTCTGCAGCCCTCGGGCCTGGCTCTGATGACCATCCTGGGCGGCTGCGGCGCTCTGGTTGGCATGCTGATCTCGGGTGTATTGACTGATCGGCTGGGCGTGCGCCGGGCCATGCTGCTGGCAGCCTCCACCTGGTGTCTGGGCATGATAATCGCGGCACTGGCTGTCACTTTGTGCTCAGTGCCCGGGGTGGTTTTGGGACTGCTCTTCAATTCGGCGGGGATCAGCCTCTGGGGAACGGTCAACACCGTCGAGGCGGGTGCAGTGGAGCGATTCTCCTCCCGGTCCATAATGCCGCGTTTTCATGCCTCATATAGCTTGGGCATGTTTCTTGCCTTGGGACTGGGCTCGCTCCTGTCTCATCTGGGTGTGGCCATAGGTGCGCACCTAGCAGTCAATGCGCTAGTTAGCCTGGCTCTGGTGATCGCCTGCGTTCTGCTCTGCCCGGCTCAGCCTCTAGGGGATTACAAGGGCGGCGCTGACGACCAACGTTCGGATCAGCAGGCGGGGTCGGAGTCAAAGCAATCGTCCGCCTTCGGCAAGCAGTTGGCTGCTTGGGGCGATGCACTGGTTCTCATGCTTGCCCTGATTAATGTGGCCCTGGAGGCCAGCGAGGGTGCTGTCAATGATTGGACCGGGATCGGCCTGGTCGATGCTTTTGGCGTCCCCGAGTCCCAAGCCGGTCTTGCTCCCACGATCTTCGCTGCAGCCATGATCGTCTCAAGATTGCTGGGTACGCATCTGATCGAACGACTGGGAAACATGCGCTCGCTGGTCCTGACCCTTCTGGTCTCGGCTCTGGGCATCCTGGTCTATGCTCTTGCTCCCTCTTTCGTGTTGAGCCTTGTCGGCACTGGAATTTGGGGCGTCGGAGCTGCTCTGGGTGTACCTATCGTTACCACGCTGGCAACCAAGGATCCAGCCGTGGCAGCCCAGCGTGCTTCGGTCATCTCCACTGCCTACTACGGGGTCTCTTGGATCATTCCCCCGGCTATCGGGTTTCTGGCCGACCATACCGGTGTCAGGCCTGCTCTGTTGCCCTTGGCGTTCTTGCTGGCGGCGGTTACCCTCATGGTGCCCACGGTGTCCAGGCTCACTCGGGAATGACGCCCTTCGGTTGGCAAAACTCCGCCAACCGATTGTCGGGCGAATACAAGAGATGGAGACCGGCAGTACGGTCTTTGGGCAGATACTCGGATTCAAACAGCCGTTCCCAGATATTGCCGTACACGTCTGTGAATTTTATGGCCACAGCAGCCAGTCGACACCGGCCCTGAGGGTCGCCTTTGTCTAAAAAGCGGGGGGATTGGAAGATGTCTTTAGGGCAGATGGTAGGCAGGCTCCAGACAAATCGTCTGTTAGGATCCATGGATATAACCCAGTCAGCCGTTGGTAGTGTGCGCCAGGCGTGATGATGGCCGAATCCAGGCACCCGGTAATAGTCGGCTTCGTTGTGCTGGAGGTTGATGGCTTGTAAACGGGTCTGCTTCAACAAATCCCAATGGACCAGGATTGAGACCTGGCGAATGGTGCCTTCGCTGTGGTTGGTGATGATCAGGTATTCGTCTGCCCCTTGCTTCTGATTGTCGTTCCGAGCAGTCTTGGACTCCCAAACATCAACTCGTGAAGCTTGTTTGAGCAAGGTCTGGTAGAGGTCATAGTTGCGCCGTTCGTCGTCCCTTGCAAAGGTCATCTTCATCTGCCGAGCGGAGTACACGATGGTTGCAGGAATAGCTACAACTGTGGCTATGGCTGTAATGGAGTTAATGACGAGATTAATAACGTCGATGATGGGCATGGACACTCCCCTGAATATCTGCAACATAGTCCCAAGCATGATCGTACATCGTTGCCATAAGTGATCCTATGCCGTCTAGAGGGTGACTGTCAGATGGTCAGATGGATGCCTTTTCCTGCCAGATTCTCCAAGCACTCCTGCAGATAGGCTGCATCATGCTCGGGGTAGATGGGGTCCGTCAACGGCACTGCAGTTAAATCCTTGTATGGCGGGCAGTGCCTGCCGCGGTAGAGCGGGTCATACCAGGCAGGATCAGGATGGTAGCCGCGCTCGCGCATCGTTGTCATGACTAGTAGATGAAATTGAAAGAGCTTGTATGGGGAATGAAGAAAGACATAGTCAACGGTGGCATGCCGCCGTCCCCAGCCCAGTCCACGCAGAGCGGTGATCTCCCGATGCTGACCCAGCAGCTGCTGTCTGGGAAGCAGTCGAATCAGACCCTGATGCCACAATCGCATGACACCCCCCTCGTCGGGGCATAAGTGAACCCCTCCTTCAGCCTAGACACTTGCATCACTATGAAGTGACAGGCGGAAGGAGGGGGTTCCGGTAATCTCTTACTGCAGTTCCTTATTGGGCGATGAATCCACCGTCCACAACGAATTCGGCACCCAGCGCGAACTTGGATTCGTCGCTGGCCAGGTAGACGCAGATCTCGCCGATGTCCTGTGGCTCGCCGATGTGGCCCAGAGGTGTCAGCTTACTCATCCTGTCTTCAAGGCTCTGGCTGATCAGAGGGGTCTTGATGAATCCGGGATGGACCGAGTTGATGCGAACACCGTAGTTGTTGTTGGCGGAATCCAGAGCAGCGGACTTGGTCAGCAACCTGGTTCCGCCCTTGCTGGCGTTGTAGGCTCCGGCCCGGCTCAGGCCCACAAAGCCCTCAATGGAGGAGATGTTGATGATGGAGCCGCCGCGGCCCTTCATCACCCTCATGCCATGCTTGGTGCCCAGGAAGGTTCCGTTCAGGTTAATGGCGATAACCTTTTTCCAGTCCTCGTAGCTCTCCTCGTCCATGGTGGCACCGCTGCCGCCTATACCAGCATTGTTGACCACGGTGGTCAGCTGGCCCAGCTCCTTTTCAACGGTGTCGATGGTGGAGACCCACTGGTCCTCGTCCGTCACGTCTAGGGTGTGGAAGACGACCTGCCCGGGGTGCTCCTGCATGAAGCTGCGGGAGGCATCGCTCTCCTTGATGTCGGTAAGGGCCACCTTGGCTCCCTCGCGGACGAAGCATTCGGCTACGCCCACGCCCATGCCGCCGGTTCCTCCGGTGATGATGGCTACCTTACCTTGTAGACGATCAGTCATATCCACTCCTTTATAGAGATGTGCTGTCATATTCCATCTTATGGGATGGCATGCCCATGCTGATGACCGACGTATGGATGACTCTCGTCCCACTGACACTTCGAAGTTATCCATCAGGCGCCAACAGTTCTGCAGGGGCCACAATATATTTTCCACTGAAACAGTGCGCCTCTTATGCTGACTGGGCTGCGCTTAGATATCGAGCAGGTGGCGATAGAGTTGATGATCCACAGGTCGGTCAAGACTGAGATCGGTGATGGTGACAGGCACTCGGCCCTTGCCGTCTGGCCCTGGTTTTTCTGTGGCTCGTGATGGCCCTACCGCGGTGACATGACCCAAATAGTAGTAGCGACGGTCTGCCGCCTCTTGTCGGCGCATGACGAAAAGCGGAATGAAGTGAGTTTCCTGCCAGCCTGGCCGCTCCAGACCCTGACGCATCCACTGGAATTCCCTGGATTCAGGTCTTCTATGGTTCTTGCTGAACCAGCGTAAAGTTTGGTCGCTCAGGAACTGGTCCTGGTACTGGCTGTTGGCGTACTTGATGAAGATGGGCATGGTGCCTGTAGTCCGATCCACCATGTATCCGCCGATGCTCTGGCCGTTGACCTCGTGATTCCAGCCCAGCAGGCGCACGACTTCGGCCATAGTGTATTGCCTTCCCCTAAGGAATCCGTGCTCACACTGCAGTTCCTGGGCAGGAACATTCCCGATGGCATCCTGGCAGTTGAGCAGACCAGTTTTCAGGGTATCCACGAAAAAGTTACGGAAGGTGCTGTGCTCCTCAATCAGCCCGGCGAAGGTCGAGTTGAGTCGGATGGATCCGTTCTCCATACGGCTGATTAGCGGAAGGCCGCCGAACCGGCGGGCCTGGGTCGGTGTGAAGTAACTGCCATCCAGCACGCGCAGAGCCGATGCCATCTGGGTGGGATCCCGATAGGACTGCGGGAACCGTTCAGTCAGGGTAGCTTTGAGCCTTCCAATGTCGGTCGCTGTGTTTGTAGGTTCGCTTCTGGAAAGTTGCCACAGTTGCTCGAGGATGATCAACTCCTGAGGCCTTAAACCAGGTAGCAAGACTTCGGTGGCCATTTTAAGAATGCCCGTTTCGGTTGGGCTGACTGGGTCAGGCGGAGTGCCATCCGCGCCCAGGTTACGCTCGCGAGAACATACGAAAGAGTGATAATCACCTAATTTTGTGGCCATGGTACGCGTGAGCGATGGATCGTGAGCGTGGACGTCAGTGAGCATAGGGATGCGTCCTAGCTGGAACCTTAGCTGGCGATATGCTTCGGTCAACTTTTTCATAGCCGACCAATCTGCTGTGTCCAGAGATCGCAGGATACGTGTCCGTGCGATGGGGTCGAAGCTGATGGATGATAGGCCTATGGTGTGGCGTTGCAAGTTGCGACGGGCCATGTCGCGATCGCCCGTATTTCCGTACAGGGCCACGGGGATTAGATAGTTGTTGGTGTAGTTGCCGATGAAGTCTATGACAACGACGCTCTCTTTATGATCGTAAAGCCGTAGTCCTCTTCCCAGCTGCTGAGTGAAGACAATGCTGGACTGGGTATTGCGGAGCATGACTATTTGGTTGAGCGCCGGAATATCGATGCCTTCGTTGAACAGGTCAACAGTGAAGATGTAGTCCAGGTCGCCGTTTTCCAAGTCCTGGATAGCTTTATCGCGTTGCGAAACCGGGGTATCTCCGGTTACAGCCTGGGTACGATAGTTTCGTTCGGCCTGCTGATTGAACTGGCGGTTGAACAGCTCTGACAGTTGTTGAGCCTCTTCCCGTCTACTGCAGAAGACGAGGCCGGTGATCTGCTGGTGATAGGGGCTGTACTGTTGCAGGACATCGATAATGTATCTGACCCTGCCTGGAGTGGTTAGCTGTCCTATTTCGTATGTCAACTGGCCGCGGTCTCGGCTGTTGGTATCATCATCGACGGTAATGCTGGGCCGACCATTGCCGCTAGAGGGGTCAGACCCCAGGTATTCGGTCACCCCGTAATAGTGGAATGGGCAGAGCATACCCTCGTCCAATGCCTTCTGCAGTCGTATCTCGTAGGCTACGTTGTATCCGAAGAGTTCGAAGATGTTGAAACCGTCGGTTCGCTCAGGAGTAGCCGTCATACCTAGAATGAAGTCTGCCGCGGAGAAGTGGTCGAGGATTGCTTGATAACTTTTAGCTCCGGCATGATGGACCTCATCGATAAGGATGTAGTCAAAGGCATCGGCTGGGAACTCTTTCAGAATATCCGGACGACTCATGGTCTGCACCGTTGCGAACAGGTAGCGGCTGTCCTTCTTCTTATCCCTACCGGTAAAGAGGCCGGTCTCCTCCTTGGGGCAACCCAGAATTTCCTGATAGGAAGACTGCGCCTTCGTCAATATCTGCTCCTGCTGAGCCAGGTAGAGCATCTTGGCGGGACCTACTTGCTTGACGTCCAGGGCCGACAGGAAGGTTTTACCTGTTCCTGTGGCTGAGATGATGATGGCCCGATGTTCGCCCCGCGCTCGCAGCTCTTTCAGGTTCTTCAGGGCCTCCCGCTGCATGGAATTGGGGCGTATGTGTCTGTGCCGGCGTGCAGTCTCGAGTTGCTTTCTGGGTGGGGCGTAGCGGCGAAAATCCTCTTCATATTGCTCGATCCAGTCTTCTGTCAAAGGCTGAGATTCAGCTACTTGTCGATTAATTTCATGGTTGATTTGGTCGATCAGCGCTCCTCGGTCCAAGGAGGACAGGCGCAGGTTCCACTCACGCTGATTCGTCAGGGCCTGTTGGGTGAGGTTGGAACTGCCAATGTAGAGGTCATAATATGGTTTGCCGTTTTTTAGGTGCTTGGCGAAAATATAGCCTTTGGGGTGGAAGGGTTGGCCCTCCGGTATGACTTGAGTGGTTGAATCCTCTGACTCTGATCTCTGCTCGCCTTGCCAGACTCTCACGTCGGCTCCGGTAACGTTCTTGAGCCTAAGCAGTTCCCAAAAAGCTCTTGGAGGATTGAAATAGTTCTTAGTGGAGGTGATGATTCGCCCAGGTCGGCTGCCGGATCTGGCTTTTTGGTTTTTAAACTCTTGGAAAAAGGAAAGCAGGGTCTCGGCAGATACGAATGCAACTGAGATGTCGAAAGTCTCGCTTTCCTGGAGCTCTTGGCAAAGCGCGTCCTCCATATTGTCACCAGGCTGGTTGGTGATTAGTCGGGGTGTGAAGTCCTGGGCTCCAGCAGATAGTTCCCGAGTCGGATCGTCGCCTATAAGGCCTGTAACCACGCCTTCGAATATCGAAGTCGAATCAGGATCTATTTGTAGATGAATGTCCGCGTTCAAATTAGAATCCATGTTTTCCTCGATACCTTTGCAGATTTAAGTTTCCCTAGTCTGACCGACTCGGCAGATTGGCTGTTCGAGCGTTCATCGATGACCATGGTGGGGACTGCCAAAGCACTGGCTCGTGGCTGCAAGAATAGCCACAGCCGGTCTGTCGGCCGGAGCCCAGTTCAAGTATGGAAGATCTTCTGGAGCCAGCCAGCGAAGAGCTCGGTGTTCACTGCGTTGCGGCTGTCCTTTAGTAAGGCGGCAAAGTTGAACGCAAAGGGCAATGCGGCCGAACGGATAGGTGTACATGGTCGTGCAAACTGGTTCCAATACTTGGACCGCGCAATCAAGTTCCTCGAAAATCTCACGGCGTAGGGCTTCCGAGGCTGATTCGCCGGGCTTGATCTTTCCTCCAGGAAACTCCCAACAACCTTCGAGGGTGCGACCTGGTCCACGTTGAGCACATAGGATCAGCCCTTTTTCGAGAACAGCTCCGCCTGCTACGCTCGTTATCTTTGTCCGGTTGGTCTGCAGTGTGGTCATGAGTGCTCAATTGCCTTTCCGCCTTTGGGAGCCAGGTCCAGGATACAACTTGGTGACTTCCAATAAATGTTCAAAGGCCAAGGTCTATGACTGGGGGAGAGGATATGGATTCGCCACCCGTCTTCTGAGAAAGAGGCAGGGTGGCGAAATAGTTATAGGGCCAATTGTGGCAAGGTTCGATCAACTGGTTTGAGTAGCCGACTTGCGCGTACCCTTCAAAGGAATAATGCCCAGGAACAAGGCTGCAATCATGATCAGGATGCTCAGGCCGAACATGATGATGTAGCCGTGAGGTTGGTCAGCGATGGCGCCCCAGAAGAGAGCGGCGAAGGCTGAGGCCAAGGAGCCAACCATCTGAATGCGTGCATAGATGTTCGTATAGTCACGCGAGCCGAAGACGGCTGTAACCAGGATGGGTGTCTGCACTGTAGTGCATGCGTAGACCAGACCGAAGGCGAAGGCTCCCAGCAGGAGGAGTGCGGGCAATCCGGGGAAGGCGACCATAAGGCAGACGCCGAGAACGCCGCCGCCGATGCCCAGACAGAGCCCGCCCACGATGCTGCCGTCGTTGACCATGCCCAGGATGACCTTGCCGATAGCCTGGCCGGCCATGCAGGAGGAGGCGATCAGTCCCGTGTAGGCCGCCATGGACGGCAGGGATGCCGCATAGGAGGGCAAGAACTGGTAGATGGTCTGATTCATGGTGATCAGGCCGCAGAAGATTGCCAGCGCCCAGAAGGCAGGGGAGCGCAAGGCCTGGGAAGCAGTCATGCCCACGGTCGACGCTGCAGGCTCTGAGCTCTTTTTGCCTTTGCTTCCAGTGTCTGCGCTGGTGGTGGCCGCCTCAGCTGCAGCAGATTCCTGGTCGGTGGCGCCGTAGGGATGCAGACCCATCTGTTCGGGCGTGCTGCGAATCACGAAGATGGTGAAGGGCAGGGTGACCACCAGAATGAGAATGGCAAAGACCATGTATCCCTGCCTCCATCCATCAGGGGCGGATCTGATGATCATGGTGCCTATCTGGTTGAAGATCACGCCGCCTATTCCGGTGAAGGCCATGCACAGGCCGATGAAGAACCCGACCCGTTTGCGGAACCAAGCGTTGATGAGAGTGGGCACTGACAAATAGAGGATGGGCGGCATGCCGATCCCCAGAACCACGCCGCATAGATAGAACTGCCACATGGCGGATGATCGAGACATACCCAGGCAGCCCAGTCCGGCCAGAATAGTGCTTGCCGTCAGGACGATGCGCAGATCGTAGCGGTGCATCAGCCATCCGGCCACTGGCAGGAAGATGACCATGGTGATGCTGAATATACTGAAATACCCAGTGAATGCGGCCTTGGGAACATGGAAGTAGTTGCTGACAGGAGTGAAGAAGATGCCTGCGCAACTGCATACCAGCGATACGGGGATGGCCGTGAAGACGATGCCCGACAACACGATCAGGTACGGATAAACAGCCTGTTTTCGTGATGAAGACTGTATCGGTGTGGTCGACATAACTGCGACCTTTCTCTCGCCGAATCGGGACAAACTAACTGCTGTTTGGTTCTTATGATCCCAATGATTCGCGGTTTGTCTGCTCTGAATGTTGATTAGAGGAAATTTAAGAACTAATTGTAGTTCAATATTTGACCCTCACCTATCGTTACAATACAGATTAAGTAGTTTTGCGACACTGTCTTTTTTACTTCTTGCAATGAGGTGATCGAGTCCGCTTTTGGCTGACAGCCGCCTTTCTTCGTGGATTACTGCGTCGATTCTACATGTGACTGGCCAGCGCAGTCCTGACTGACCTGCCCTTCTCAAAAGATTCAGCTCTGTCATGCGCTTGGTCATGGTTGTCGATGTGGACCTGGTTATAGTCAAGACTTGCACTTCCAGCGACTCGAGGTTGTACCATCAGGCCGATTGAAGATAAGGAAAGGTGGGACTGTTATGACAGTTGCAGATAAGACAGTGTTGATCACCGGAGCTTCGTCCGGCATCGGGGAGGCCACAGCGAGGCTGTTGGCGCAGCGAGGGGCCAAGGTGGTGCTGGGCGCTCGCCGCAAGGATCGGCTGGATGCAATCGTGAACGACATCGTTCAGGCCGGTGGCCATGCGGTCTCCATGGCTCTGGATGTGACCGATCGGCAGGCCAATGAGGATTTCGTGGCTTTTGCCAAGAAGCAGTTTGGCGGAGTGGACGTGGTATTCCTCAACGCTGGACTCATGCCTAACTCGCCCTTGTCGGCCCTGCATGTGGACGAGTGGGACCGCACCATTGACGTCAACCTGAAAGGCGCATTGTATGGCATTGCTGCGGCCCTGCCGGAGTTCACCGGGCAGCGCCACGGGCAGTTCATCGCCACCTCTTCGGTTGCTGGGCTCAAAGCCTATACTGGCGGAGCGGTCTACGGGGCAACCAAGTGGGGCCTGCGTGATCTGATGGAGGTGCTCAGGATGGAGTCCGCCCAGGAGGGGACACATATTCGCACCTCTACCATTTATCCGGCGGCCATTAAGACTGAACTACTGGAGACCATCACAGACAAGCAGACCCTGGCTGATATGAACAAGACCTACGACAGCTACCAGATTGATCCCGAACGGGTGGCTCAGGTGGTGGCCTTTGCCATTGATCAGCCTGAGGATACCAATGTATCGGAATTCACCGTAGGCCCCACCATCCAGCCCTGGTGAATTCCTCCGTCGCTGCCTTCAGTCGCCGTTGGAGGAAAGAAGACGAATGCCGGCTTGGGCCATGGCCTTTCGAGCCTCGACGCCCTGATCCTCGCTGACCGGGACAGTCAGATCCTCGAAGACCGTGACCTGGTAGCCCAGCTTCGCGGCATCTAGGGCCGTTTCCTTGACGCAGTGCGATTCGGCGATGCCGACTACATCCACTTGGTTGACGCCAGCTTGCGCCAAGGCATCGGCCAGGGTGACGCCTGATGACTTGGTCGCAGCGAATTCCTCCCTGCTCTGGATCCGATCAGTGTTGTCTTCGATGCCTTCGAATCCGGAGTAGGCGGCGGAATACTGACCCTTTTTGAAGTGATGGGTGATGCCCAGCCCACGAATACTGGGATGCAGCTCCGCCCCGGGCGATCCGGCCACCCCATGTTTGGGCCAGGTGTCCACAAAATCCGGATGATCGGACCAGTGAGATCCAGGCTCGATGTGCCAATCCTGGGTGGTGGCCATGTAGGCGTAGTCCCCGGCATGGCTGTGGACATAGTCGGCGATTTTGCCGGCTGTGGCGTTGCCCCCCTCGACTCCCAGCTCACCTCCTTCGCAGAAGGTCGGCTGAACATCCACGACAATCAAAGCCTTGGACATGGTGATCACTCCCTTGGTCGATGCTGACGGTAGGCAGAGGGAATACCGGATGGAGCTCCTCGATCATTTCCTCGTGCGTATCAGTCTAATTCTCGCAGATGCGTCGGTTCTCCAGCTTGAATGCATGTGGACAAATATGGCGGCGAATCAGCATTTTGTGCACGAGATGATAAGGAGGTAGCAAGGGTGATCATACATGGTTGCGTGAGGCGGATCCATACGGACTTTTTGGGTGTCTGCTTGGTAGCCTAAGTGCCAGGATTGTACGGAGTTATAGCTTATGCTTTTGGGGCCACCTCTTCCGTACGATGACGGAGCGGGCATCGTTCCAAGGGAGGAGATGCGGGTATGAGGACCAATGAGTTTGGTCAACCTATTGGGGATGCGATTTCGTTTGCCGGGGCCATGATGCCGGAGCCTGTCAACTTGACTGGCAGGACCGTTCTGGTAGTGCCCTTGGACGAAAACCAAGGTGATGCCTTCTATGAGCGGATTTTCAGTCCGGAATGCGACGAATCCATCATGACCTATAGCACCCACGATCTCTACCCTGATAGACCAGCATTCGACTCAGGCTTTGCATCGATGATTGCAAGCCGGGATCCTCTCTTCTTTGCCATTCTGCGTAAGCCCTCCGCATCCGATCTTGGTATTGGACGGCTTGCGGGCGGGGAAGATCCGGATTTACGGGAGCTGGTGAAGCTTGATCATTCGTCGGATCTGTTGGGCATGTATGCCTTGATGCGGATTCGGGCGGATATGGGAAGCGTCGAGATGGGCCATGTCATCTATACCAAGGAGTTGCAGAGAAGCAGACAGGCAACTGAAGCCCAGTATCTGATGGCTCGGCATGTCTTCGAGGACTTGGGCTATCGCCGATACGAGTGGAAGTGCGACAGCCTCAACGCGCCCTCCCGGGCGGCTGCGCTGAGGCTGGGATTCAAGGCTGAAGGCCGGTTCAGAAACGACATGGTCTACAAGGGCCGAACTCGGGATACGGATTGGTTTTCCGTAACAGATAGTGAATGGCCAGCAATGAAAGAGCGGCTGGAGACCTGGCTTGAAGATGACAATTTCGATCAGGTTGGCAGGCAGAAGCGTCGTCTGCAAGATTGCTGAACTCTTGTTGATCTGAATGCAGCTGCTTATGGTTGCACCGCTGCATCCTTGATAAAGCCGAAATAGGCATTCATGGCTCGGGCTGTGGGAGTGTCATTGCGGCGCAGCAGTGCAAGAGGAGCCCCTTCAAACAGCACCTTGCCGCCCGCGCTCCCGGCTCCTGGGCCCATGTCGATCACCCAGTCAGCCTGACCTATGAAGCGCAGGTTGTGTTCTATGGCGATGATAGTGAGTCCTTTGCTTGCGATGAGTTTGCGCAAGAGCGCAATCTGCTGCAAGATATTGGATTCGTGCAGGCCACTGGTGGGCTCATCCAAAATCAAGGT
This sequence comes from Bifidobacterium sp. A11, assembly GCF_000499185.1. Classification (NCBI taxonomy): domain Bacteria; kingdom Bacillati; phylum Actinomycetota; class Actinomycetes; order Bifidobacteriales; family Bifidobacteriaceae; genus Bifidobacterium; species Bifidobacterium sp. A11. The sequence goes on along the minus strand of NZ_AWUO01000009.1, from coordinate 24,750 downwards.
CTCGCGAATTCCGTCTTTGAGCAGCTTGGCCAGTTTGAGGCGTTGCAACTCACCGCCTGAGAGCGTATCGAGAGCTTGCCCAATGGATAGGTAAGACAGCCCGACGTCCTCCAGTGCCTTCATGGCTGGCCCCAGCACTTCACGATATTGGTGCATAGCTTCGCTGGCAGTCAGTTTCAGCACCTGGGCGATGTTGAGACCGCGGTATCTGGCGGACAGAGCCTGCGTTGAATACCTGGTTCCATGGCAGCTTTCGCAGACAGTGCTGGTATCACCCATGTAAGCAATATCCAGGGTGACGACTCCCTTGCCCTTGCAAACCGGACAGGCTCCAGCAGCGTTGAATGAAAAGAGTGAAGGGGATTCGCCTGTGGCCTTGGCGAAGGTCTTACGCAGCGGGTCGAAGACACCCAAGTAGGTCAACAAGTTGGAGCGTCCGCTGGCCTTGATCGGCTTCTGATCCAGGAGTATGGCATCATGCTGTGCCATGAAGCCTTCCCGGATCAGCGTGCTCTTACCCGAGCCGGCCACTCCGGTCACCACAGTCAGCATATGCCTGGGTATTTTGGCGCGGGCTTCTCTGACGTTATGGGCAGTGACCTTGTCTATTGCATAGAAGCCTTCCGAAGGCGCCGCCGGTTCGTTTACAGTGCCTGGATCTGACAAGGCTCTGCCAGTGGTTGTTTCGCTTGCCAGCAGAGACTGATAGCTCCCCTCGAAGACGATGCGTCCGCCTGCCCTGCCTGCTCCTGGCCCCATGTCGACGATATGATCGGCGATGGCGATGAGCTCGGGGTCATGGTCCACGATCACCACCGTATTGCCCTTGTTCCGCAAGCCCTTGAAGATTTTCTTGATCCCAGTCAGGTCATGGGGATGCAAGCCAACGCTCGGTTCGTCAAAGATGTAGAGAACATCATTCAAAGGGCTGTTCAGGCAGTTGGCGATTTTCAGACGCTGTCCCTCTCCTCCGGAAAGCGTAGAGGTGCCACGCTCCAAACTCAAGTAGCCCAGACCAACCGTTATCAGGTTGACTATCTTGCGCTTCAGGTCCTGCAGAATGGTGTCAGCCTGATCGTCATGAATTTTTCCCAGCCAGTCCTGCAGGTCAGCCACGCTCATGGCAGAACAGTCAGCTATGTTCAGTCCGCCGATCTTGGCTGAGCGGACCTTGGCGTTGACCCTGGCCCCTTGGCAGTCAGGACACTGGGCGATTCGTGTAACCTGCTCGAGCTCATGCTGGTATTTGTCGGCGTTTTGGTTGATAAAGGTCTTGGTGATTCGGGGCACCAATCCCTCAAACATGGCCGTCTTGTGCCAGTTGGGACTAGGGTGTGCCGGTCTTTGCTTCTTCCCGTAGAGCAGGAGGTCAAGATCACTGCTGGTCCACTCACGTAAGGGCAGATCGTTGTCAAAATAGCCTGAGTCCGTATACCTGGTCAGTCTCCAGCCGCCCGGCTGGAAGGTGGAAAAGTTGATGGCGCCCTGATTCAGTGAGAGATCCACGTTGAGCAGGCGATCAAGCACTAGGCTGCGTATAGCTCCCAGGCCCTGGCAGGTCGGGCACATTCCCGCAGGATTGTTGAAGGAGTACGTCATGGAGTACCCGATGAATGGCTGGGCCATGCGGGAGAATAGCAGGCGCAGGGCAGTGTAGATATCAGTGTAGGTGCCTACGGTTGAGCGAGCATTGCCCGAGAGCTGCTTTTGGGTTACGACAATGGAGAAGGGCAGGTTGTCGATTCGGGCGACTTCCGCAGGCTCATACTTGGGCAGGAGCTGCTGAATGTAGGAGCTGTAGCTGCGATTGATCATGCGCTGTGATTCGGCTGCCAGCGTGGAAAACACGAGTGACGATTTTCCCGAACCCGACAGGCCGGTGACCACGGTGATGGCCCGCTTTGGTATGGCCAGCGAGACTTGCTTGAGGTTGTGCGTGGAGGCCCGATCAATAAGAATGCACTCGGTCCTCATCGGGCGACTCGCTCCTGGCGTAGCTTGTTGATAAGCCTGTTGGCAAGAGTAGCGAACTCTTCCTGTTCGTCTTTGGACCAGACCTGTCGGGCATCTTCCTCAAGGGTTTTATGCTGTTGATCGATGATGTCAAGCATGTCCCGGCCATCCTGGGTCAGATTGGTCTCCAGCTCTCGCCGGTCGTGGGCGTCAGGCACCTGCCTGATGTATCCGAGATCGCGCAGAGTGCTGAGGTTCTTGGAGACCTTGGATCGGCTCATGCCGAGTCGCTGACCAATCTGTGAGGGCGTGGACGCTCCTGTGCGCAGAACGGTGAGGATGTCGAACTGTTGCCAGGTGATGTTCCCCGGATTGACCCTGTTGCGCTCTGCTACGAATTCGCACTGCAGATACATGAGAGCATCGTAGAGGGAGGACGGATTATATGATTTCATTATAGAAACTATATCATATCGGAAACTATCTATTGCCCGGATAGCTTGCCTTTCTCTGAATTCGTTCTTGTCTGACTGTATCGACTGATGAGGCCACGTCTCAGGAGGTTCAATATTGGCCTTGTGTTGTTGAAAGAGCTTCTTGCATGAGAGCAGGCGTGTGTCTGCCTGGTGGATCCCTTGATGCGGTTTAGCAATTTTCTCTGCTGGTCGCTCCAAGGTAAAGGAGGTCTATTGGACTAAAGGCTCGTGATTTGTTGACAGCGGCGGTGGGATGGAGTGTCAACTTATCATCCTATCAGCATTGCTTAGCCAATCGGCTATGCAGAACGACGATACTGAGGCCTAAATGCTAGGTAAACCAGCATGCCCACCGGTCGGAGAGGCTGAGCTAAGGCCCTTCTTTTGCTCGAGCCTCCTGTATTAAGAACGTTGATGAATAGGTTCTTGTATTTCCTTGATTTGACAGCTAGGCCTTCTTTGTTAAGAATGTAGCATGCTACATTTTGGAGAGGTGGTATCTTTTGGAGCTCTCGGAGAAGCGGCCAGAGGGATTGGTCAAAATAGCCAACACCCTGCTGGAAAAGCACATGAATGAGTGTGTCCAGAGCATCTTTCCCAATCTGACTGGTCCCCAATTTGTCATGGTCTATTACCTGTATGAGCATGAGGGCCTGGAGGTGACGCAGAAGACGGTGGGCGACAGGTTCCGTTTGAGCCATCCCACGGTTCGGGGGGTTGTTAAACGGCTGGTCAAGGCAGGATGGTTGACGGCAAAGCCTCAGACTGATGACCGACGTCAGATGGTTCTTGAGCTTACCGGACATGCGCGCAAGGAGCTGAACGCCCACCAGGTCGAGATCCGGCATGTATTAGAGACCACGGGCAAGCTTGCCTTGAAAGGGTTCGATGAGCGGGAGAGCAGACAGCTGGTCAGCTACCTGGAACGGATCATTAGAAACATGGAATCCTGATCTGTTTTTAGTCGGAGCATGCAGGCTTTGGACCGAGCCGGTGAAGGACGGGGAGGATGCGGTATGAATAAGGATGGCGGCAAGGGGAAAGGCAGCAAAGGCGGGGCTAGGGGAAGTCGTACTGCGATGATGGGCACGCTTTTGGCAGGGGCCTTCCTGGCCCTGATGGCGGAGACTTTCCTTAACAATGCTCTGCCAACCATTATGGCGGAATTCCATGTGTCCCAATCCACCGCACAATGGCTGAGTACCTCCTATCTGCTGGTGGTGGGGCTGATGATACCTGTATCGGCTTGGGTGTTTTCTAACTTCCGGTCCAAGCACACCTTCATGGCCATGATGGCTATTTTTTTGACTGGCTCCCTGGTCTGTATCTTCTCCGAAGGGCATTTCCCGCTGCTGTTGGTGGGCAGAATCATCCAGGCTGTGGCCGCTGGATCGCTGATGCCTTTCATTCAGAATGTGGTACTGCTGCTTTTCCCGCCTGACAGGCGCGGTGTGGCCCTTGGCGTGGTGGGTCTGGTGGTGGCCTTGGGTCCCACGGTTGGCCCCACGCTCTCGGGGTTTGTTTTGGAGCACTGGTCCTGGAGGGCCTTGTTTGTGCTGCTTGCCGCCTTGAGTGCCGCGATCCTGGTGGCGTCGTTTTTCCTGGTCTACACGGTCAACCGCCAGGTGAGAACCCGGCTGGACGTGCCTTCCGTGGTATATTCCTGCCTAGGTTTCGGGCTCATTCTTTATGCCCTGTCCGCCATAGGGGACGCGGGTGGTGCGTCAGTGCTTGACTTGGGATTGCTGCTTGCTGGCGTGCTGGTAGTAATCCTGTTCTGCCGGCGCCAGCTGCGTCTGGAGTCGCCGCTGGTGAATTTGCGTGTTTTCACGAACGCTACTTTCAACCTGACCAGTCTGCTCAGCACCTTGAGCAACATTGCCATGGTAGGGGTGGAGCTGGTGCTTCCCCTGTACCTCCAGAATACGCGCGGGTCAAGCGCGCTCACCTCTGGTCTGGTCATGCTGCCGGGAGCCATTGTCATGGGCATATTCAACCCTCTCTCTGGTCTGATCTATCAAAGAATCGGAGCGAGGAAGATTTCCCTTTTGGGGTACACAGTGCTGCTGGCCGGAACCTTGCCGATGATATGGTTCGGCCCCACTACCAGTCTTATTGTGATCGCCTCCTCTTATGCTCTGCGCCTGGCAGGAGTGGCACTGGTCATGATGACCACTTTCACCGAGGGCATCAACGCACTGCCCGCAGAACTCACAGCCCACGGCAACGCTGCTGCTTCGACTGTCCGCCAGGTGGGAGGCTCGCTGGGTACAGCTGCAGCCATGATGATCGTCACCATCGGCGCTCAGCGCGGCAGTCTCAGCGGAGCCACTCCAGCCCAAGCTCTCGACCAGGGCTACCAGTGGGCCTTCATCTTCCTTATGCTCGTAGCCCTAATCGGCCTGTGTGCCTCGCTTTTCCTTAAGCGGCATAAAACTGAGAATGAGTAAGAAAGATATCTTTTCGCTTTCAAAGCAGGGGCCATTGCTGACAGCGATTGGCTCATAATGCCAACGAGCAGGGATACATACATCGGTCATAATTTGATACTTAAAACTCTTGGAAACGCCAACTGCATAATTGCATAATGCGAACAGGATTCTGGATCGGCGAAGAGAACCTTTGTTGCCGGAGAATACAAGAATTAAGAGATTCATTGCAGATCCCCAGACACGTATGCATAAGAGACGACGAAAATAAGGGAATTGACTTATCCATCGTCTTTTGTAGCATTTGGCAGCCCTTTTCGGACCCAGACTGCTTCTCGGGCACAGACCAGCAACATCCTGAATAACTCAAGCCCGAAGAGATACCAGAATCCGTCAAGCAGGGAAATGCTGAGGACGTAGAAAACGACTATTGTGCAGGGCAAGGCCAGGAATTCGACAAGGAAGAGAAAAGCGTTATCCAATACTGGGCGAAGGAAGCCCTCGGTAATCGAATCAGTTATGCTCTTGCAGGCTATATATCCCAAAAAGGGCAGAACGATTACATGCACCTGCGACCACACCCTTGTGCTGATGCCTGGTTGCATCAAAGGTATGACGCTTATATAGATGTACGAAATGCAAACGGATATGACGCCGATCATCACATTTGCAGATCGCATAACCTGCAGTCTGCTATGGACGTACTCCGAGCCGAGCCCGGAAGAGGCGCCTATCAGCCGGGCCACCAGAACTGCCAGTGACTTTGTATATGCCTCGGTGGGAATAAGGATGATGTACACGGCGTTGTTCAACAGCGCGTATGCAGTATATGCGGAAATATCGAGTCTGCCGAAGCTTGAAGAGATGATGATGGTGGATATGTTCCACAGCAGTACTGAGAGGCCAAGTGGCACGCATTGCTTCGTATAGGATTGCCACGAGTATTCATAGGCATGTCCCCTGGCGGAGGCCAATCCACGCATCTTACGAAAGAGCGTGAAAAGCAACATCACGACTCTTGCCATTTTTGATAGCAGCATTCCCAGGATAATGGCAAAAATTCTCAGATGCATATAGAAAAGGAAGAAGACCGAAGCCGACAGTTTAATCGCGAATTCGCAGATGTAGATAGATAATACTTTTCTCTGCTCTTTCATATTCTGAAGGGCATATTCTGCGACCGTGCCCAAGGTGCTTAAGGCAAATGCGACCGTGGCCCACCTGACATAGATGGTCATCATGTCTGTGGCATCCGGATTATGAATCATTGCAAAAGAAACGGTTTGCGATGTTATGAAGAGTCCCGAACCCACGATCAAAACAAGAGCACCTGTAAAGGCGAAACATCTCGATATAGCAGTGCGTATCTCTGATCTTCGGCCTGCTCCTTCAAGTCTGCCGACTATAGTCCCGCAGACGTAGGCTGGACATGTTATCAGGGCTTCATACAACCAGATGACTTGAGAGCCTGCCGAGACTGCTGACACCTCGTGCTCGCCGACAAAGCCGAGCAGGAAGGAGTCGCAATAGAACATGACGTTAAAAAGAATGCTCTGAAATAATAGGGGGACTCCAATGGCCGCATTGCGTAGGCATGTTTTGATAGTGTCGCTCATGCGCCGAGTCACTGCTCTACCCCGGTCTCGAACCTGGTGGAGAAGTGACAGGCGATTCGCTTGAGTAAGCCTACCTGCTGCAAAGATGCACGGGTGCCAACTTGTAACTGGTCACGGGCCTGAGTGTATCCTCGCCTGCATTTGCAGTAAGTCTTCAAAGGCATGGCCCTGAACTTTCTTTGTCTCGCCTCTGCTCGCAGCTTCTGGTCGCCTCCGGACATCCCTGTCTTGCGCGGCACTTAGGCGATGAGGCCCTGTATGGTAACAAGATCGCTTAGCTCACTATATTAAACAAACCGATAAGACCAAGCAAAGTGGGAAAGGAACAGGATCGACAGCGCAAAGGATGACAATGCCGATATTCTGCATACAAAAAGAGTCTTGGGCCACTGTCCAAGACTCTGCTGGCGGAGGATACGAGATTCGAACTCGTGAGGGCGTGAACCCAACACGCTTTCCAAGCGTGCGCCATAGACCACTAGGCGAATCCTCCAAGGCTGCAATGAACGGGGCCGTAGCCTACGTGACCCTTATCAAGGCAACTAGGAAATAGTAACACAGGGCGGGGATTGCAGGCCAGTTCAGACGTGTCGCCGGCAGTTCCCGCCCTGTTGCTGTATTACTTGATCTGATCCATGGAAAGGCCGAGGGCCTCAGCCACGCGCTGGCCGTAATCTGGGTCGGCCTGGTAGAACTGCCTGGTCTCGAGAACCTGGATCTCCTGGTCATCGACAGAGCCCAGAGTGTTCTTGATGGTCTGGATCAGTCGGTCCTTCTCTTCCGGGCTCATCAGCCTGTAGAGACGGCCGGCTGCAGAGTAATAGTCCTTGTCGTAGGGACGGGAGTACTCGGTTTGCCCTTGGACAGCATCGCCATGCATCCGGGCATCGTTGTCTTCCACGGGGCCGCCCTTGCTGTTGGGCTCGTAGTTGACCGATCCATCCTGGCCCTGGGACATGAACCCATCGCGCTCGTAGTTGTGGACCTCGTTGACCGGGCGGTTGATGGGCAGCTGTTCGTAGTTGGCGCCCAGACGGTAACGCTCGGCGTCCTTGTATCCGAATAGCCGGCCCTGCAGGAGCTTGTCGGGCGACGGCTCGATGCCGGGGACGAAGTTGGCGGGGGAGAAGGCCGCCTCTTCTACATCATCGAAATAGTTGGTCGGGTTGGTGTCCAGCACGAACTCGCCTATCTCGATGCGCGGATAGTCCTTCTTGGAGACCACCTTGGTCACGTCGAAGATATCGTCCTTGTAGTCCAGGCCCTCCTGGTAGGGCAGGATCTGCACGCAGACCTTCCACTTGGGGTAGTCGCCCCGGTCGATGGCATCGTAAAGATCATGCAGGAGGAAGTCCGTGTCCTCGGAGGCGACCTTGGCGGCGGTCTCGTCGGTCATGTTCTTCACGCCCTGCTCGCTCAGGAAGTGGTACTTGACCCAGAACTGCTCGCCCTTCGCATTGACCCACTTGAAGGTGTGGCTTCCATAGCCGTTCATGTTCCGGTAGCTGGCAGGGTTGCCCCTGTCGCCCATCAGATAGGTGACCTGGTGCACAGACTCGGGGGAGTGCGACCAGAAATCCCACTGCATCTCCTGGCTGCGCAGGTGGGTGGCCGGGTCGCGCTTCTGTGAGTGGATGAAGTCGGGGAACTTCAGGGGGTCGTTGACGAAGAATATGGGCGTGTTGTTGCCCACCACGTCGTAGTTGCCCTCCTGCGTGTAGAAGCGCAGGGCGAAACCGCGCACGTCGCGCAGGGTGTCGGGATAGCCGGATTCGCCGGCCACCTGGGAGAAGCGCAGCAGAATGGGCGTGGTCTTGCCGGCTCCGTTGAATACGTCGGCCTTGGTGTAGGCGCTCATGTCCTTGGTCAAGGTGAAGGTTCCCTTGGCCCCAGCCCCCTTGGCGTGGACTACGCGCTCTGGTATGCGCTCGCGGTTGAAGTGGGCCAGCTTTTCGAGGAGCTGGTAGTCCTGCATGAGGATGGGTCCGCGGGTGCCCGCCGTCTGGCTATGGTTGTTGTCTGCCCAGGGCTGCCCTTCGTTGGTAGTGAGTTTATCGTTCATATCTGCTCGATTCCTGTGACATCTATGATTTTGCGATCGGCAGTTCCATGCGGGCCTGGTCTGCGACCCTGCTTCTGGTCGACTGTCCGGTCGCTGATAGCAGGACTCTTGATAAAATCCTGCTATTCTCCACCGTATCTGACAGGGGATGGAGTTGGTGGATATGCGCGCTGAGCGAGAGTCAGATATGTCACTAATCGAGCAAGATGTTGATGACGACAAAGAGTGATGTGTCTGTTGCGGGCGGAACTGCAAGAGAGCCGCCGACGATGCCTCATTCAATCGGCAAACGGCGACGGCTCTCATCAGAGCACTGGTGCTCAGAGCATCTGTATCAATTCGCCCACATCCTGGATGACCAGCTGGAGGTTGAGCCCGGTCAGGACAGCCACGACAATCCAGGCCAGGAAGGCCATCCATCGAGGGTTGGCATACTTGCCCATGATCTTCTTGGAGGAGGTGTACCAGACCAGGGGGATCATGGATATGGGCAGGGCCACGCACAGGAAGACCTGGGAGTAGACCAGCAGACTATCCAGGGCGGACTCCTTGCCGCCGAAGGCGATGGTGCAGATCAGCACGGGGATGATGGAGATCACACGGGTGACCAGCCTGCGCAGCCAGAGAGGGATCCTCATGCGGATGAAGCCCTCCATGACGATCTGCCCAGTCAGAGTGCCGGTGATGGTCGAGTTCTGACCGGAGGCCAGCAGGGCTACGGCGAAGAGGGTGGAGAGCAGGCCGGAGGCGACCGGCCCGGCGATGGTCTTGTCGCCCAGGGCGTTGTAGAGGGCGGTGAAGGTGTCCAGCCCCTCGCCGTGGCCGAAGAACATGGCGGCACCCAGCACCAGGAGGAGGCAGTTGACGATGAAGGCGCCCGTGAGCTGGATGTTGGAGTCCCAGGTGGCGAAACGGACCGCGTTGGCAACCTGACGGTCGTCGCTCCGGTCGAAGTCGCGGGTCTGGACGATGGATGAGTGCAGGTAGAGGTTGTGAGGCATGACCGTGGCGCCCACGATGCCCAGAGCCATGGTCAACTGGCCGTTGCCCAGGATGGCCTTGTCAGGGATGAACCCACGGAAGACCGCGGGCATGTCAGGCTTGGCCAGGAAGACCTCGTAGAGGAAGACCACCATGATGACCATGATCAGCGTAGCCACGATGGCCTCAATGCGCCGGAAGCCGATCTTGGTCAGCAGCAGGAGGATGAGCACATCCAGGACTGTCAGCGTCACGCCCAGGATCAGAGGAATGCCGAAGAGCAGTTTCAGGGCGATGGCTCCGCCGATCACCTCGGCGATGTCGGTGGCCATCACAGCCAGTTCCGTGCAGATCCAAAGGACGAAGCTGAGCCGGCGACTAGTGTGCTGGCGGGTGGCCTGGGCCAGGTCCAGACCAGTCACGATTCCCAGCTTGGCCGACATGTACTGCAGCATCATGGCGATCAGGCTAGAGATGAGGATGACGCTCATGAGCAGGTAGCCATACTGGGCGCCGCCGCCGATGGAGGTGATCCAGTTGCCTGGATCCATGTAGCCGACTGCCACCAGAGCGCCCGGGCCGGAGAAGGCTGCCAGATTCTTCCAGAAGGAGGAGGTTGAGTTGGGCACGGAGATTGTGGCGTTGATCTCTTCCAGGGAGCGCCCGTTGGCCGTCTCGATAATGGGATGGGACTGGTGCTGCCGACTGGACGGCGGAGTCCTGACTTCGGATCCGGCTGGGCTGGCGGACCCTGAGGCGGGTCGGGTCTGAGTGTTCGGCATGTCACCTTCCTTGATTCTGGACCATGGCGGTCGCGCGGCTGTCTATAGACTTCGACCCTTCGAAGTCTAATGGCGCTTGATGAAGAATACCAGAGGTGATCTGTGACAATCTCAAAATATGCCTGCAGGGTTTGCTCGCGGGTCGCGCCATGGATCTGTGCTATAGACTGTGGAACATGGGAATTGCCGAACTGTCTTCCAGCGCCCAGGATTATCTCAAGGTCATCTGGGACCTTCAGGAATGGGACAAGGGCCCTGTCCAGCCCACTGCGGTGGCCGAAAGGACGGGCATGAAACAGTCGACGGTCTCGGGTGCGCTGGGGCGTCTGGTCGATGCCGGTCTGGTCACTCACAGGCCTTATGGCAAGGTGGAGCTGACCGAGACCGGTCGTCGCTATGCGGTCATTATGGTCCGACGCCACAGGCTGCTGGAGACCTTCCTGGTGCAGGTCCTCGGCTACGGCTGGGATGAGGTGCATGAGGAAGCGGACAGCCTTGAGCACGCCGTCTCTGACAAGATGGTGGACCGCATCGACGAATATCTGGGACACCCCACTGCGGATCCGCATGGTGATGCTATACCGTCGGCTGACGGAGATCTGCCGCCTATGCCAACAACCATCAGACCTCTCTCGGATGTAGCCGACGGGGCGACGGTAAGGGTGCAACGAGTCAGCGACGAGGATCCACAAATACTTCGTACGCTCAGCGATCACAATATACGGCCTGGTTGCTTGGTAAAGATTGGGACTCGGCAGACAAATGATGGATTCGTCGTGAGTCTTGCAGGTTTACGCTTCAACTCCGAGGTCTCGTTGAAGGATCCCTTGGTCTTGTCTGCAGAGCATGCTGCCCTGATTCAGGTCAGTCTTTTGTGAACGAGGTGTAGGCTCATACCAGTTTGAATACGTCAACGATACAAGATGAAGGATCACGGGATGTATCCATGTACGGATGACCGGCAGGAGCTCCAACGAATATCTTCGACTGGTACAGCTGATTTCTCTGAAGAGCGCGGACCAGTTTGCTCCTCTTGCAGTGATGTGATGCGTCCGCGGATTCTTGCTGCATTCCGTGCTTGGGCGATGCCCACAGCTTGTTTTTGTGGCACGCTTGTTGCACTGTTAATAGTGCTTGCTTGGTTTCCGAAAGATTCTGCAGTATGGACCCAGCCTATACATGCTATTGATGCGCCTTCGCATTACTATTTCGTCAGAAAGCTGCTTAATGATGGGCTTTCTGCAGCGATTCGACTTAACCCCAACGATGGCTTTTATCCTCCGCTATTTCATCTGATCGTCTATGGATTGATGCGGTTGAGTGAATCACTTGGAATTCGAATGGGGCTATTCGCAGCGGTCAATTTGGTTTGGATCGTCACTTCAGGTCTTGTATTTCCCGTCGGGATGCTGCTATGGTGCTCCTGCTTCTTTAAAGATCTGAGAATCAGGTATAAAGCCATGTTGGCCCTGCTCATCCCTGGTCTATCGGTCTCTTCGGCAGCTCATCCCTACTGGCTTTTCAATGCTGGGCCTCTGTTTTCCTATGGTTTAGCTATGTCGCTACTTCCATTTTTGTTGTATGCGGGATGGCAGCTGATTGATGCGGCTACAACGGTGTCCGACCGTTCACTGCATAATATAGCCTGCTGGCTTGTAGTGAATCTCGTGCTTTGGCTCGTCGTGTTGCTTGCTCATCCACGTATAGCTTTTACTTACTTGGTACTTATGGGATTCTTTATATTATTCAAATCAAGTTGGCAGTCGGTGCTATCTATGCTTTGCGCAGTAGGTTTCGCTGGAATTGCCTTTTACTGGTATGTATCCCACCGTGACCACGGCAAGAACTTCTCCCAACCCGCAACATGGTTCCATACCTTTCGTCCTACGCGTAGCGTAGGTGAGTCCTTACGGATTGTCGTAACCAATTATCTGCCAGGCGTTAGCGGCTGGGTGATGTCATTATGCGTAGGGCTGGCAGTCATTGCTGCATTGCTATGGTCGGGAGACAGGCTCAAGGATGGGTTGGCTCTGGTCTGCTCATATGTGCTGACTGGTGTCATTTTCGTATGCAGCGCTGCCCTATCTGGACCATTGGCTAACGTCATCACTGCGGCTTGGTATCGAGGTGAAACTAGACCACTGACAATGATTCCCCTGGCAACGATTCCGCTTCTTGTCTTCGGGTGCCGCTGCCTGCTTCTGTCAATTGATGCCCACGGTCCACGACTAATTGCCCAGGCGGTCAATGCTCATAACCATCGAATTGGCATCGAGCCAAGTTCCGACGAACTATATAAAATTCCGGGTTTTATCGAGTTATTGCGAACCGTGACTTGCGCAATGCTCGGTCTCCTACTGGTAATGGCCAACACCGGCAATGGTACCAGGGCTTTGCAAGCTGATATCGCGAGAGGTAATACCAATTGGCAGACGGCTTGGAACGAGCAGCTCACCCGTAACAAATATGTTGTTTTAACACGTGTTCGTGCGGCTGTTGGCACGCGTGGAGTGATCATTGCTGATCCCCTGAATGGGTCCATGTACGGCATGACCCTCTACGGGCTGAATATGCTATATCCGGTATATAACCCTATGGACACCAAAAATGGCAAAGTTTTTGCAGATGTAGAAAAAGCGTTTGCTTCAGGAGACGATAAGCAGCTTCTGGAAACTGTTTGTCCAGTAGATCCTTCTTATACCAGCCATAGTCATCAATCAGCCAGATCCGATCCCAAATATTTCCTGGATATGGGGCCGCAGGCACCTAGTCTGCAGATGTTCACCTATAGGGCTCAGTACAATCCTTTTCATAATAAACGTCTGATAGATGATTATGTACAGTCGGGTGCTATGCATAAAGTGCAGAAATATGTTGCGCCACCAGAGGCTCACGAAGACTGGGCGTTATACAGATTCTCCTGTCATTGATGAAGTATGATTGAGATAGATGTAGCGGTCAAAGTGTAGTTGGATTTGGGTATTCGCATCTATGGTGTCGCGCATGCGCTATGTTCGATAAGGGACATTTAGTGACGCTTGGCCCATTGGCTTGGGAGGCTCTGTAAATGATGTCTAGATGGTGTGCATTGTTCCTTATGTTAGGAATGATATTTGCGCCGACTTCTTCTTCTGCCTTTCAGGGATTAAACGATACCGTTCATCAGCAGAATGTTGAGTATGGATATTCTGGCAGCAATGGGGTGTCTGGGATGAACGACAGCCAGTCGGCGGGATCGGTCGCTGACAATATTCCGGACAATGCGACCATGGTGTCCAAAAATTTTGCAGTAACAACAAATGGAGAAGTGAAGAATATCGTTACAGGTGAGACAGTCGGTGATCCGAAAATTATCGGCACGAATGCTCATCCGGCTGATCCTCTCTACCGAACAGGTGGAACAGGGTTCATTCCCCATAAGGTAAGCGAGGTTAGAGAGGGGATTGAGCATGATAACCATGCGTCTGCATCTTTCGAGAGGTCATCAATAGCTCCTTCTGTCGGCGTGCCTGAATCTGCCCAGATCGGTGTTCTGTCATTACAAAACAATGGCTATGGCGCTCATTGGGGAACATACGGAGGTTCACAGGCCTTTTTCGAGGCCGATGGCACCTTGTTCGCACAGCAGGCCAAAGGAGTCATTGATGTTTCCCAATGGCAGGGGGATATTGACTGGAATGCGGCTCGAGGCGCTGGAGTCGAGGCGGCCATCATCCGCTTAGGGTACGGATGGGGAAATGGTCTTGACAACAAGGCTCGTCGTAACATCAACGAATGCAAAAGGTTGGGTATACCTTTCGGCCTTTACCTGTATTCATATGCCTATGATGCCGCTACTGCCCGGCAAGAAGGGGAAGGCACTGCAGATCTGCTTCGACAGGCAGGGGTAAAGCCTTCTGACTTGAGCATGCCGATATATTATGACCTTGAACACTGGGCCTGGAAAGGTCATGTGCCGCCCACTAGCCCAGCAGTCTACGACAGCATTGTCGAAGCTTGGTACGAACAGCTACAAGCATCAGGTTTCGCCCGGCTCTCCGTGTACTCGTATACCAGCTATTTGAATACAGCGCTTAACAGCGTGCGGATTCATCAAAGGACTAACTGGGTCGCCAGTTATGGTTCCCGAACAGGATTTGCTTTTCCTGCAAATCGTCGGTGCTGGCAGTACGCTGACAATGGACGAATTTCGGGTATCGGCGGAGCGGTAGATCTTAATGCATGCGGAGTACTGACTCCAGAGGCCTCCATTGATATGAATCGTCTGGAATCCGTCAATCTTCCTAATGGGCAATACTACATCAATCTGCACAAACGTGATGCCTCAAGTATCGATATAGCCGGCGGCAGTCTCAGCCGAGAAATTCCCTTGCAGATATATTCCTATAACAACACTAAAGCCCAACAGTTTGAATTCAGGCGGCAGGGTGACGGAAGCTACGTAATTACCAATGTGAATTCCGGCAAGGTGCTGGATGTTTCCAGTGGCCAAGCTCATAACGGAGCCACTGTGTGGCAATATGACTTCAATGGTACTGCTGCGCAGCGCTGGTATTTGCGCGATGCTGGCAATGCCTATTATTTGCAGTCAGCACTAGGCAATTGGGTGCTTAATGTGACTGTTGGTTCCTTTGCGGATGGTTCGACCATCGTTCTTTCTTCGCCTGATGGTAGTGATTGTCAGCGCTTCCAACTGGCGTCCACGACATCAGTGGATGTCTCATCGCACTACAGGCTGGAATCGGCGGCAGGTGCAGATCTTGTCCTTGATGTGCCGGGTGCTTCCCACAACAATGACGTTGGTCTGCAGCTGTATGACTGGAATGGCACCGATGCACAGCTTTATGCATTCACGCAGGTGGGCAATGGTGTTTATACTATCAAGAATGCTGCGAGCGGCAAACAGGTAGAAGTGCAGGGTGGTCGCAATAGTAACGGTGCGAAAGTTCAGCAGTATGCTGGTAATGGTACGCAGGCTCAGCGGTGGATGATCAGAGATTTCGGTGGACAATCGTTTGGTTTCATAGGCAGTGCCTCGAATAAGGCTTTGGATGTTCCCTCGGGTCTGGCAATGGCTGGAAAAGGACTGCAAATATACACCCAAAACGGTTCGAAGGCTCAGCAATGGAAACTTACAAAAGAGATGACTGGATCTGATCGGCTTGCTTTGTCGCATCGGAATGATTTGCCGGACGGACGCTATCGCATATGTTCGAAGGTTAATGACTCGTATGTCATTGACGTGTCTGGAGGCTCTTATGAAGATGGAGCGACAGTACAGCTATATTCTGACAACGGCACTGGTGCCCAGCAGTGGTCCGTGACCCAGGACGCATCAGGATATCGCACTATTGTGAATGAACGTTCTGGGAAGGTGCTCGATGTGGCTGGAGCAGCTTCGAGCAATGGTGCAAGAGTCCAACAATATCGCGCCAACGGCACCGATGCCCAGAAGTGGATCATCAGACGGGAATCCGATGGCGTCTATAGCATTATCTCAGCTTTAAGCACCGATAAACTCATAGATATTCCATCAGGGCGTATCACCAACGGCAACCCTCTGCAGCTGTATGCGAGCAACTCTACAGGAGCTCAGCGGTGGAAGTTCACCAGGTAGAGCAACAATATGCAAATTTTCTTTGCAGGAACGAATAATCCCAAAATTACTCATCCAAAGTGCCGCCGCAAGCATGCAAAGAGATTATTGTTCTCTATGTAGCGTTTTCGATCATTCTTAGCCATCACATCGAGAATGATTCCGGTAATGAACAACAAAAGACCCGTAAGTATGAGCAATACGGATCCAATCAGTGTGGGGATGCGGGACACCAGACCAGTGTGCCAGAACTCAATCATGACTGAGCAAAGAAAACCAAATCCGATAAGGCCAACGACGGTCCCTAAACCACCGAAGAACGGCAGAGGTTTATATTCGCGGATCATGCGGAAAATAGTGGATAGCACTTTGATGCCGTCGCCTACTGTATCCAGTTTGCTCACCGATCCGGCCGGCCGATCTCGATATTGTATAGGCATCTCGTAGATACGGATGTTTTTATCTAAGCTGTGGATGGTCATTTCCGTTTCGACTTCGAAGCCTTCGGACTGAATCGGGTAGGTCTTGACATAGGTGAATGAGAATGCGCGGTAGCCTGTCATCACATCGGTGATATTAGCGTGGAAAAGCCCATTGATTGCTCCACGAACCATCCTGTTTCCTATGTTGTGGAAAGGCCGCTTGTTCTCTTCGAAATATGTCGAGCTTAGGCGGTCTCCGATGACCATGTCATAACCTTCGAGAATTTTATCGACCATGGACGGAGCCGCTTCAGCTGGATAGGTATCGTCGCCATCGGCCATGATATAAACATCGGCATCGATGTCTTCGAACATGGCACGGATGACGTTGCCTTTGCCTTGGCGTGGTTCTTTCTTGACTACTGCGCCTTCCTGCGTGGCGATTCGTGCTGTGTCGTCAGTGGAATTGTTGTCATACACATAAATGGTCGCCGAAGGGAGCGCTGCCCGAAAATCATCAATCACTTTGCCGATGGTGGGCTGTTCATTGAAGCATGGAAGAAGTACAGCCACCGAGGCAGTATGTTTTGCCGGAATCGTCATAATATAGAGTCTACCGGCATTCGGATACAAGGCTGGATAGGAACAAGCGTCAGTCATTCATCCCCTTGAAGTACTATGGCGGTTATGACTACTATGTTTGTTCCGCGCAACATCATCGTCACCGGTGGATGCGGATTCATTGGTTCTAATTTTGTGCATTATGTGGTGGATCATCATCCTGACGTACATGTTACCGTTCTGGATGCGCTGACCTATGCCGGTAACATTAATAATATTAAAGGTTTGCCTGAGGACAGAGTTGAGTTCGTTCATGGAAATGTCTGTGATGCGGCGTTGCTGGATCAAATTGTTCCTGGGCATGATGCGATTGTGCATTATGCTGCTGAATCCCACAACGACAACTCCATCGCTGACCCTGAGCCATTTGTCAGGACGAATGTCGTTGGCACATACCGTCTGCTGGAAGCTGCCCGAAAGTATGGCATCCGCTATCATCACATAAGCACGGATGAGGTATACGGCGATCTCGCCTTGGACGATCCTGCCAGATTCACCGAGGATTCCCCCTATCGCCCGTCATCACCCTATTCGTCGACCAAAGCTGCTTCTGATCTGCTTGTCAGGGCTTGGTATCGCACATTTGGGTTACGTGTGACCCTGTCCAATTGCTCAAACAATTACGGTCCATATCAGCACGTGGAAAAGTTCATCCCGCGTCAGATCACCAACATATTGGAGGGTATCCGTCCCAAGTTGTATGGGGATGGTCGCAACGTGAGGGACTGGATTCACACAGAGGATCATTCTTCAGCTGTGTGGACGATTCTGACTAAGGGAAGAATGGGGCAGACGTATCTGATCGGCGCCGATGGAGAGCGTGACAATATCACAGTTCTGCAGGATATCCTTCGCGTTATGGGCAAGCCAGAGAATGCCTTCGACCATGTCAAAGACCGGCCTGGTCACGACCGGAGATATGCCATCGATTCCACGAAACTACGCACCGAGCTCGGGTGGAGGCCCGAACATACCGATTTTGAGGATGGACTGAGACAGACTATCGCTTGGTATGAAAATCACCGGGAGTGGTGGGAGCCAGCAAAAGCTGCAACAGAAGCCAGGTACAAGCGACAGGGACAATGACAATAGAGTGAGCAAACGAGCTCAGTAAGCGTGGATAGTTTGCTCAGCTTGTCAACTATTTAATTCGCAGGGAAATGCCGATTCAGAGCGGCAGGAAAGGCTTAGTGGGTTTCCAATGTCTTTGGAATTTGAAAAAGAACTGCGTGTAGAGCGAACCAACATCCCGGGATTGCTGGTCTTTGACCTTTCAGTGCATGGTGATAACCGTGGCTGGTTCAAAGAGAACTGGCAGCGTGCGAAAATGCTGCAGCTGGGTCTGCCGGATTTTGGCCCGGTTCAGAACAATATTAGCTTCAATGCCAAGCGTGGAGTGACCAGGGGAATTCATGCAGAGCCTTGGGACAAGTATATTTCCATTGCTTCTGGTGAGATATTTGGCGCTTGGGTGGATCTGCGCCAGGGGGATACGTATGGGCAGGTGTATACAACCAGGCTCGATCCATCGAAGGCAATTTATGTTCCCCGAGGGGTTGGCAACAGCTTCCAAGCTTTGGTAGACGGAACCGTATACACCTATCTGGTTAACGCTCATTGGTCTGCCGAGCAGAAGAAGAATTATACATTCGTCAACTTAGCTGATCCAGAACTCAATATTGCTTGGCCGATTCCATTGGATGAAAGCGAACGGAGCGAGGCTGATTTGCGGCATCCCATGCTCCGTGATGCCATTGCCATGACACCGCGACGTACTTTGGTGACAGGAGCTCATGGGCAACTGGGCCAAGCAGTGCACAAATACGTCGAAGATCATCATCTTCAGGGTTTCGATTTCGCCGATATCAATGATTTCGACTTCTCGGATGCTCAAGCGTATAAACGTTATAACTGGGATCTGTATGGAACCATTATCAATGCGGGAGCTTTTACCGCTGTTGATAAGGCAGAAAGTGAGCAAGGACGAAAATCCGCCTGGAAAGCAAATGCTCAGGGGCCAGCTCTGCTGGCAAAAGTCGCGGCCGCACACAATATCACGCTGATTCATATTTCCAGTGACTATGTTTTTGACGGCCAAGTGGATATGCATGATGAGAATGAGGCACTGGCGCCATTAGGCGTGTATGGCCAGACCAAGGCTGCTGGTGATATCGCCGTAGCTAATGCGCCCCGGCATTATATTCTTCGTTCCAGCTGGGTTATCGGGCAGGGTCATAATTTCGTACGAACTATGATCGGACTGTCCAACCGTGTTGCCGATCCCTCTGATGCTTTGGATCATGTGACGGTTGTGAATGATCAATTTGGTCGTCTGACCTTTACGGAGGATATGGCAGAAGCGATATTTCATCTCTTGGATTGCCAGGCTCCTTATGGAACATATAACCTCACAGGGGCCGGTCAAGTCCAGTCGTGGGCTGATATCGCCAGAGCGGTCTTCGATCTGGCCAACGGCAATGGGAATGCTGTGCATCCAGTGAGCACAGAGGCATATTATTCCGGCTCAGCGAATCCCGTGTCGCCCAGGCCGACTCATAGCGCCTTGAATCTGGACAAAATTGAATCGATCGGCTACAGCCCTCGGGATTGGCAGAAGGAACTTGAGGATTACGTCACGCGGCTGACTAGAGCGCGGCGTTGACGCTTTGCAAGCAACTCTCTCATTAACTGGCATCCCGTTCCAACAGATGCCAAGGAAATAATAAACTGATCGATATTCCAAGAAAACAAGTCGTACAGTTCTTCAAGGAATAAGGATGCAGATAAAATGTATAATCTTATACGGTAGCTCGTATGCTCGTCTGTATCCACTGGCCACAGTCACATCCAAGCAGTAGCTGCACGTTTATGGTTACAACCTATAGATAAGTTGGA
The DNA here is from genome assembly GCF_000499185.1 of Bifidobacterium sp. A11. NCBI lineage: Bacteria > Bacillati > Actinomycetota > Actinomycetes > Bifidobacteriales > Bifidobacteriaceae > Bifidobacterium > Bifidobacterium sp. A11. Next base: position 4,917 of record NZ_AWUO01000009.1, on the reverse strand, counting down.
ACCATGCTCTTGAACGCTTTTAAAGGAGAAGAAACCTATGAGCTCAAGATTATCAGCATTTAGGGTTGATGGGCTGGTTCACAGGCTTGGCGTGTTCGGTATTGCTGTGCTTATTGCAACTTATTTGGAGATGTTTTTAGAAGTTGCGCACGTAGATCGTACACATAAGCCTACAGGGATCTTTTCTGGCCATGGTCAACCCGAACATGCTCTTCGTCTTGTAGCTTTGATAACGCTGGCATTCGTCACCTTATACATACTCAATTTTCATGCGCGTCGTTTTCTGCATGCCCTGCATGCTTACCGCTGGTGGATCGGGTGTTCGGTCATCATTATATTTACACTCTTGCGTATCAGTGGATCTTCACTGGCATTCATATCCAACTATATCGGCAGTGAGCCTTATAAGGGTACTTTGTTTGGCATGCCCCGGTCAATTCGTTCTGATGAATGGTCTGTATTTACTCCGCTGGCTTTTTCACAAGCACATTCAGGGTATTCACGGATATCGTCCATACCTGAGGCCGGATCGATCGATATGACCATGATCTATGCACAACCGGCATGGGCTTTGGCCACCTTCTTTCGACCTTTTTTATGGGGCTTTATGCTTTTTGGCAGCGATAGTGGATTGGCTTTCTTTTGGTGCGCGAGGTTAGTTGTCCTTCTGCTTGTTTCTTATGAATTCGGCAGATGGCTAACCGAGGATAATCGTCAATTAGCCGCGGCCTATGGTGCTCTCATAGGTTTGGCGCCAATAGTTCAATGGTGGTTTGCCGTCAACGGCACAGCCGAGGTGCTGATATTTGGTCAAGCCGCAGTCCTTCTTTTCAGAAAGTATCTACATACCAATTCAAAGCTCTATATATGGCTTCTGGCAATGGCCACCGTATACTGCCTCGGTGGTTTCTCGCTGGTCTTGTACCCACCTCTGCAGATTCCATTGGCCTATGTTTATGGATTGCTCGTCATCTGGCTCATTGTCTGTCGTCATCGTGATGTGCGGCTCCCGAAGCGTTCGCTGTTATCCATGATTGCTCCTATAACTGTGGCATTTGCGGCTCTAATCGCTTGTATCCTGTTGGTTATCTATACATCCCGGCAGGCAATTTTGATGGAGAGCTCAACCGTTTATCCAGGATCGCGTATTAGCCATGGACAGGGGCTATTTCCATGCCTCATGGATTATACCGCGAATTTGTTTATGCCCTTGGAAGAGCATCAGGTTATTCCCAATGCTCCAGAACGGGCTGTGTTCTTTACTTTGTTTCCAATCGGGCTGATTCTAAGTATTTGGACCCTCTTAAAAAAACGCGACGGTCTGATTATACTTATGCTTATTTGTGATTTAATTTTCATGATTTACGGATTGTTCGGTTTTCCTGATTGGCTTTGCCGCATCACTCTGATGGGACGAACGACGACAGGCAGGGTCAAATTTGCTTTGGGATTCATTGATTTGATTCTTTTGTTCAGGTCTTTGTCCTTGCTGCATAACAATGCGGATGATGGAGCGTTGTTGATTGCTTCCGAGAAAGATTCAGCTAAAACACGTCTTTTGCGTAATGCTGCTTTAGCTGTTGTCTTAGCCGCCTTGCTGACATGCGCAACAATATTGTCGCCAGCTTACCCGGTGCGTAAAATATATCTGATTTTTTTAATGTCATTACTGACTATCATGCTGCTTGCTGTTTTTGAATGGATTTCTGGACGAGGATACGCAAGTCGACTATTTCTTTCATCAATTTTGATTGTGGCTCTTGCTGGATTCTGTGTTAATCCTATACAGCAAGGTTCCCAGAGTATCCGTGAGGGCCCATTTGTTGATATGGCGTTAAAAGAGGTTTCGCGAATTCATAATTCAGCAGAAGGGCGACCCGCGGTATTCATAACAGATGATTCTATTCATGGACAGGCATTGATTGCCAATGGCATCCCTACCGTCAATTCTGTGAATATCTATCCGCAACTTGAGCGATGGCATGTCATTGATCCGCAACATACAAGTGAATGGGTTTATAACCGATACGCCTATGTAGATATTGACTTTACTAATACGGGAAGTCCTGCATTCAAGCTGGTGACGCCCGACAAGATGATTGTTAGCATTCCCATTAAGGATTTGCATAAAATTGGAGTCACGCATGTGTTGACCGGCCGTGAGCTTACTGAATTTGTAGACGGTCATAGATACTTGCGCAAGATAGATGCAAAGAATCATCTGAATCTTTATGAGGTGGAAGTCAATTAATGGAATTACGCTTAGTGCATGCACCTGATTAGAAGATCACGAACTCGTTTTTCGATTAAGCGATTAAATCACAAAATTGCACAGGCTGTACGTTGCTGAGCGGCTAGTCGTGTAATCTGCTAATTATCTACTTGACAATTTTGAATGAAATGGTCATAACTGACTGCCAGTGTTTTTCGGTGTAGGGGAATTCTTCATCATTGAGCCCCCACCCCTGATTGCGCAATAACTCCTGAATGTAACGCCGATGTACTCTGACAGGATGAAGTTAGACATGCCAGTGGTGAAATTGTCATTGAGGAGTTGAGAATCTCTTTCTCAATATGTGATTGAGTCTGGCGTTGGTAACTGGTAACGAAAGCAAAGCATATATGCCAGGAATCTCATTCATGCAGGCATACAGGTCTTCTACCGTGCAAACATCCTGGATGCAGACTCCTTTGAGGAAACAGGTGCCCCCTCAGGGCTCGCGTCGATATAAGCGTCATCGGGAACTGGCTGATACTGCCCCTATCAAGGATGTCGCTATTATTGGCAACTATCAGGAAACTTCTGCTTGTAAGATTACCGCTGATATTTTATACTTCGCTTATGCTGCTGTTGTTTTGATACACCATACTGATGCGAAGATTAGGCCCTGAGTATTGGTTGTATATTTCAGCAAAATCAATTTGTAGAGCTGCCACCGATAAGTTAAATGCTCGAAACGATGTAGACCAGATTCCAGGCGGGATTCAGACAATCCACAGTATGTGCTGGAATCATATGCTTGCATGATCGTGCTGGTCACGGCTTGAAAATAATTAAGCTAGGAATAAGGCTATCCGATGCTGAGATGTTCTAATCAAACAGGCGCTGCTTTTTTAAAGTAACTATTGTCTTGTCATATTCTTTTAGATTGATTAGGCCTGATAAGCTGACACTAATACACTTGTTGCTGATCTGGAAGGACTGCGTGTGCTCGTCCCTGCCAATACTCTCGAGGAGAATATTACGGAACAGACAAATAGCTTCACAGCTTTTAGCTCTCAAATAAAGGCGTGCTGGAGTAGATTTAGACGTTGGGCTGGTTGCCCGGCCTTGTTTTATTTGCTAGTAACGCTTCCTTCCGGTATGTTAATGATTGTATTTGACAAGCGGCGTTCATGGCCCGATTATCAAGATCACTGGCATCGAGTACTTCAAATAGTCAGTGGTCATCTTCTTGCTCAACCGAATCCTGATGGCAGTGGTGGGTATGGCGGCCTGGATTCAAACGGTGTTTTTCGTGTTTTCAATAATACAGCTATCAATTCACCATTTGTCTACTTTCCAGCAGTACTAGGATGCGGGCACCAGCGTTTGGCAGCTCTGTTCACATTGATAATATGCGCTCTGACCATTGCTGTGGGTATCCGTATCTCAGGCCTCTACTACCCTGCCTTCTTGGGCATCGGACTTTTGCCGATTGTATTTACCTCTATCTGCTGGCCAACGGCCGATGCGGTCACAAATGCTTTCAGCATTGTGTTTGTAGCCTATGTGCTTTATCTCCTTCAACAAGCTGATCCGTTGAAGCCACGTTCTTTAGCAGTTCTGTGCTGTATGTCGATATTGCTGGGCTTCATAAAAATCACCTGCGTCATATTGGTGCTGCTGGTTTGGTTGTTGCCTCTTTCCAGAAAAGGCAGGGACAAGGCTAAAACTTTGTGGTCAGTCGCGGTTCTGTCCACTGCATGCACAATTTCTGCTTCAATGACTTGGATGTATTTGACTTCGCAAATACCGCCTAGTGCGGTAATTGACCGGCATGGATTCTATTTGGCTAAAAATAGGATTCTTCAGCATCCATTTCTGATGATCCGGAGCTTGTTCATATCTTTCATCCAACCTATTAACACAACAGGAGACAGTCACGATATCGAACGAAACGTTCAATTGTTTACAGGCATCGGGCCGGATGCACTTTTACCGGCTGGAGTTGTAGTTCCGGTGCTTATCGTTTGTTGTCTGCTGATTGTCAAAGGATGCGCGGGTATACATCATGGTGGTCGAATCGGCTTTATGGTTGAAGTGTTTATAGTATTGGCCTTTTTTGCTCTAACAGGAACGGGTTTGGAATCTTCATGGGGCTCTCCTTCTTTGGGTAAATATATAGGAGGTCTTCAGAGCAGATATTACATTCCTCTATATTCCGTGTTGGTTTTACTCATGCCGAATATCGGGATACATTTTAACCGCCCCAGAGTAATGAAAAAAGTTGTTGTAGTTTTTGTGGTGTGGTCATATGTGGGAATGCTTTTGGCGCACTGTTTAGCATTTCAATGATTATTAATTCCTGCGTGAAGTTCAACACTGATGCTCCTCTTCGATCGCTGAGGTTCAGAAAGGTTACAATGAGGTTTATCAGTTCGTGACTTCTGGTCTGTCTAATTGAAGCCCTATTACGAATAAAGTGCGTAAAGCCATCGGGCCAACTTCCGTGTGATGACGGGATTTACAGACAAAGCTTCTACTTTATGCCGTTTGCCGAACCATGTTGGGGCGAGTGGGTTGAGAAAGATTCATTTCTCTTCCTGCCTTATCAAAAGGCACACCTTTCGACCTGATCTCAGTCATTTCAATACCTTCCCAATTTAATAAGCGATAAGGCAACTCTTCGTATTCAACTCCAATTAACTCTATGC
>NZ_AWUO01000008.1:0-98315 GCF_000499185.1 Bifidobacterium sp. A11 | reverse complement strand
TAGCCGACTGGGCCGTCCTGACCGGGGTCATCATCTACCTGCGCCGCCACGAGCTGGCCTGGGTGGCTGATAGTAGCCACCAGGGTCCCGACATCTGGGCCCAGGTGGGCATGGCTGCAGCGCTCTTTGCCATCATGACCTCATTCGTCACCTCCTACGCCCGGGCCCGGGCCGAGGCGGAGGGCTTCGAGGCCAAGAACGGCATCGCCACCAGGTCGGACCGGCTGGTCATCATCCTGGTGGGCATGGCCCTGACCGGGGCCGGGCTGCCCCTGGCCATACTCAGCTGCTTCCTAGTCCTGCTGGCCCTGCTGGGCATCGTCACCGTCTGGCAGCGGATCAGCCACGTTGCCAAGGACATGAGCCGCAACCCGCAGCCTGCCAACCCCAACCACGAGTGAGCCTATGCCGGATCGACTGCTCATCTTTCTGGCGCAGCACGCGCGTCTGGTGCCCGAGCGGCTGCTGCGTGGCCTCTTCCTGGCGGCAGCCGACCTCTGCTGGCTCTTCCGGATAGGCGGTGTCAGACAGCTGGAGCGCAACCTGGCCCATGTCATGCCAGAGGCCGACCGTCGTAATCTGCGGCGCACCTCGCGCCAGGGCATGCGCTCCTACTTTGTCTACTTCGTCGAAGCCCTGACAGTAGGAGCGCGCACCAAGGAGCAGCTGCTGGCACGCATACACGGCGGCGGCAACGCCTACCCGGCTCCGGCCAAGACCGACATCGGCCTGCGCTCCCTGCCCATCGGCATGGGCCACCAGGGCAACTGGGATTACGCGGGTTTCTGGGCCTGCTCCACGGTCGGTCAGGTCACCACGGTGGCCGAGCGGCTGAGGGACCAGGGGATGCTCAACACCTTCGCGGACATCCGTCGCCGCCTGGGCATGAACATCCTGCTGACTGGTGAGCCGGACATCACCGGCCGTCTGACAACCCTGCTGCGGAAGCCTGATCAGGTGGTGCCCCTGCTGGCCGACCGCGACCTGAGCCGCCGAGGCGTCTTCGTCAAGGCCTTCGACTCCTGGATTCGCGTGGCCGCAGGTCCTGCCGTCATCGCCCTGGATGCCCGTCTGCCCCTCTATACCGTGAACATGCACAGGGAAAAGCTGACGGGGGAGCGCCGCCGGCAGGCCAAGACCCCATATGGCTATGTCTGCCAGGTGGACGGGCCCATCGCCATCGAGCCCTACCTGGAGATGCCCCGGGAGCAGGCCATCAACGACCTGACCCAGGCCTGGGTGGACCAGTGGGCCCAGGGCATTCGCGAGCATCCCGAGGACTGGCACATGCTCCAGCCGATTTTCCTTGAGGATCTGGATCTTTCCCGGATGCACGACCTGCCGGACTTCATCCTGGCCCAGGCATCCAAGAACAAGGGAGGTGACGGGCATGAAAGCACCCGAACAAAGGTCTGAGCAGGAATCAGAGCGCGCCGCCATCAAGGCGCCCCTGCGGGTGGGGATCATCTCGCCCTACTCCTTCGAGACCCCGGGCGGTGTCCAACTGCACATCCGCGACTTCGCCAGGCATCTTATGGACCGCGGCCACCAGGTGCAGGTTCTGGCCCCGGGCCGACGCACCCAGGACATGCCCCTCTGGGTGCATACCACCGGCTCCTCCCTCTCCATCCCCTACAACGGATCCGTGGCCAACCTGAGCTACTTTGGCGTGGCTGGCCACAAGACCCGGCAGTGGGTCAGGCAGGGTCACTTCGACATTCTGCACCTGCACGAGCCCGAGGTGCCCTCCCTGAGCCACAAGCCCCTGCGGCCCGGATTCATCCCCTGCCCCTATGTAGCCACCTTCCATGCGGCCTTCGATACAACGCCGCTGGCTCTGAGACTGACCAGACGCTACCTGCGCCGATACCTGGCCAACATCAGCCAGGCCATCTTCGTCAGCCCCTCGGCCATGCAGAACGCCAAGAATCTGCTGGAGCCGGGCATACCCAGCCAGATCATCCCCAACGGCATCGAGACCAGAGCCCTGCGCAATGCCCGGCCGCGCCCGGAATGGCAGGGGAGCGAGCGGGAACCCACCATCGGATTCCTGGGACGGATGAAGGAGGAGCGCAAGGGGTTCAAAATCTTGGCCCAGGCCGCACCTGCCATTTTGCAGCGCGTGCCCGGAGCCCGCTTCCTGTGTGCAGGGGACGGCCAGGCGGAGGCCCGGAAAATACTTGAGGACGTCGATCCCGGACTGGCCCGGCACTTCACCTTCCTGGGTCGGATCAGCGACGAGGACAAGGCCTCCTTCTACCACAGCCTGGGCCTGTATGTGGCACCACAGACTGGGGGAGAGAGCTTTGGCATCGTGCTGGTCGAGGCCATGGCGGCAGGCTGCCCGGTGGTGGCCTCGGACCTGCCAGCCTTCGAGGATGTCTCCCAGAACGGCCGAAGCGCACGTCTGTTCACCACCGGAAACCCCCAGGACTGCGCCCGGGCGGTCCTTGAACTGCTGGACGACCGACCTGCCCGCCTGAACCTGGCCTCGTGCGGAATGCGTCGTGCCAGCGACTACGACTGGGATCGGGTCACCGACCAGGTTCTGGATGTCTATGCCCGGGCCTTGGCGGCCCGGCCCGATCATCGCCGTGGACTGCTGGGCAGGCTGGTGGGCCGGAAGGCTGGTTCTCCTTACGATGAAGCCCCCACGGAAGGGCCTGAAAACTCGTAAAATTGTCGAAGAGCGGAACTAGAATTCCATTCGTTTACGCATTCGTACCGTCAGGAGACATATGTCAGGGCATTCGAAGTGGGCGACCACCAAGCACAAGAAAGCAGCCATCGACGCTAAGCGTGGCAAGCTCTTCGCCAAGCTGATCAAGAACATCGAGATCGCTGCCCGCACCGGCGGCGGTGACCCCGACGGCAACCCCACCCTCTACGACGCCATCGTCAAGGCCAAGAAGTCCTCCGTGCCCGCAGACAACATCACCAGGGCCGTCAAGCGTGGCTCGGGCGAGGAGGCCGGAGCAGCCAACTACGAGACCATCGTCTACGAGGGCTACGCTCCTGCCGGCGTGGGCATCATCATCGAGTGTCTGACCGACAACCGCAACCGCGCGGCCGCCGAGGTCCGTTCCACCCTGACCAAGGGCGGCGGCTCCCTGGCCCAGAACGGATCGGTCAGCTTCAACTTCGAGCGCAAGGGCCAGATCATCGTCCCCTCGGAGGGACTGGACTACGATACGGTCTTCGAGAAGGCCGCCGAGGCCGGTGCTGAGGACGTGCAGGACAACGGCGAGAGCTACACCGTGCTGACTGCCCCCGGCGACATGGTCAACGTCCGCAAGGCCCTCCAGGACGCCGGTATGGACTACGACTCCGCCGACCTGGTCCTCAACCCCAAGAGCGAGGTCACCCTGGACCTGGACTCCGCCCGCAAGGTCTCCAAGCTGATCGACAACCTGGACGACCTGGACGACGTGCAGGAGATCTACAGCAACTGGACTGCGCCCGACGAGGTCATGGCCCAGTTGGACGACGAGTGACCTTATGATCGTTCTCGGCGTCGACCCGGGGCTCACCCGATGCGGCGTTGGCGTTATTGAAGCCGGTGCATCGCGCCGGCTTTCCTTTGTTCATGTGGACGTCGTGCGCTCAGACCCCGAACAGAGCCAGGACCTGCGCCTGCTGGCCATCTACCAGGGGCTGACGGCCGCCCTGGACCGTTTCAGCCCCGACGTGGTATCCATCGAGCGGGTCTTCGCCCAGTCCAATCACAACACCGTGCTGGGAACCGCCCAAGCGGCAGGGCTGGCCATGCTGGGAGCGGCACAACGGGGGATTCCCGTGGCCCTGCACACACCCACCGAGGCCAAGATGGCCGTGACCGGCAACGGGCAGGCTGACAAGATCCAGGTGCAGCGGATGGTGGCCCGCATTCTCGGGCTCAACCAGCTGCCCAAGCCCGCCGATGCCGCCGATGCTCTGGCCCAGGCCATCTGCCACGCCTTGCGACCTGCCGGGGCCATCCAGGGCGGTGAACGCGAAGAGCATCTGACCCAGGCCCAGCGTCAATGGGCCCAGGCCTCTGCCAAGTTTGGAAGGCACCGGGGAGTCCAGCGAGACATGTAAGCTGATTCGAACAGACGTTCGATTCCATCGAGGGGTGATCAAGTGCTGGCAATGCTGACCGGGCGGGTGGCCGCCATCGAAACAGGCTCTGCCGTCATCGATGTTTCGGGGGTGGGTTTCGAGGTGCGCATGCCCCAGTCGGATCTGGCCTCCATGCGGGCCGAATCCACGGTCACCGTCTACACCGCACTGTCCCTGACCCAGGACGCGCTGACCCTCTACGGGTTCCTCAGCCGCACCTCCAAATCCCTCTTCGCCCAGCTGCAGAAGGTCAGCGGCATCGGACCGCGCGTGGCCCTGTCCATCCTTGCCACCCTGAACTCGGACCAGCTGGCCCAGGCCGTGGCTGACGGCGATGCTGCGGCCCTGTCCCGTGCGCCGGGCCTGGGCAAGAAGGGCGCTCAGAAGATCATCCTCGAACTCTCCGGCAAGCTGGATCTGGATGCCGGCACAGGCACGCAGGGACCCGCCCAGACCGACGATGGCGCCCACCAGGTGGTTGAGGGACTGATCTCCCTGGGCTGGCTCCAGCGTGATGCCGAGCAGGCCGTGGAGCAGACCTGCAGCGAGGGCGGATACACCCTGCCCCTGCAGTCGGCCGACATTCCCAAGGTGCTCAAGCAGGCCCTGACCCGGCTGGACAGGGGGCGCTGATCCATGGCTGACAAGCAGATGTCTACGGGATACATTGACTCCCAGAATGGCGACGCCCAGGAGGAATCCCTGCGGATGGTCTCGGCCAGGCCCATCGAAGGCGAGCCTGTCAGCGACGAGGAGCTACGTCCTGAAACCCTGGACGGGTTCATCGGTCAGCCCCGGCTCAAGGCCCAGCTGGGGCTCTTCCTTGAGGCCGCCAAAAAGCGGGACGTGGCCCCGGATCACATCCTGCTGGCAGGCCCTCCAGGTCTGGGCAAAACCACCCTGGCCATGATCGTCGCCCACGAGCTGGAGGTGCCCATCCGCGTCACCTCGGGCCCGGCCGTTCAGCATGCCGGCGACCTGGCCTCCATCCTGAGCTCCCTGGAGGCCGGCGAGGTGCTCTTCATCGACGAGATCCACCGCCTGCCCAGGGCCGCCGAGGAGCTGCTCTACATCGCCATGGAGGACTTCCGCGTGGATGTCATGGTGGGCAAAGGCCCCGGAGCATCCTCCATTCCGCTGACCCTGCCCAGGTTCACGGTCATCGGCGCCACCACCCGTGAAGGCATGTTGCCCTCGCCCCTGCGGGCTCGTTTCGGCTTCACCGCCCATCTGGACTTCTACCCGGAGGAGGAACTGGAGAAGCTGGTCGAGCGATCGGCCAAGGTCTTGGGCATTGTCCTGCAGGATGATGCCGCCCATCAGCTGGCCCTACGCTCCCGTGGCACGCCCAGAATCGCCAACCGCCTGCTGCGCCGGGTGCGCGATTGGGCCATAGTCCACGATCTTCCCCAGGTCGGCCCCGATGACGTCAAGCAGGCCCTGGCTCTCTACCAGATCGACTCAGAGGGGCTGGACCGCCTGGATTTGGCCGTCCTCAAGGCCATTGTCAACAGTTTCGACGGCGGTCCAGTGGGCCTGAACAATCTGGCCGCCATGGTGGGCGAGGAGGCCGAGACAGTCGAGACGGTCTGTGAGCCCTACCTGGTGCGCGAGGGCTTCCTGGTGCGCACCCCAAAGGGCCGTGTGGCCACCACCAAGGCCTGGGAGCACCTGGGCCGCAAACCGCCCGAGGATGTCATGAAGCTGTTCTAGACTGGGGTCTTCGCAGCAATGCACATCGCCGTTTGATGCCCGCCAAAACAAGGAGTGGAAACAACCATGGGATCCATGCTTTTCATGATCGTCATCATCGCCCTGATGATAGCCATGATGTGGGGAAGCTCCCGCAAGAGCAAGCAACAGCAGGCCGCCGTGCAGGACTTCCGCCAGTCCCTGCAGCCCGGTGACGAGGTAGCCACCACGACTGGTCTTCTGGGCAAGGTCGTCTCCGTGGACCTGGAGAAGGAGCAGGTGGTCATCGACTCCGAGGGTTCGCAGTCCCGCTGGCGCATCCAGGCCATCACCAAGCCCCCCATCGTTCCCGCCTACATCCACGACGACGAGGTTGACGAAAACGGCAACCCCCTGCCCGAGAATGCGGATGCCCCCGCCGAGGTCACCGACGCTGAAGACACCACCGCCGACGATGCTGCCACAGAGAACTCTGCCGCCTCCGAGGGCAAGGATGAGGCCGAATCCAGGTCGGATTCCGAGCCGGAGCCGGAAGACGAATCAGACACGGCCGAGACTGAGGATGAGGAAAAGTCCGATGACGCTGACGAATCGGATGCGTCCAAGGATTCCAAGGATTCGGATTCGACTTCCGCCAAGTCCTGAACATCATACGCGCGCCACACCTTCCGTCAGGCTGACTCCGAACGGAAACGCGGCGCGCGTATGATGGCCCCGGCAACCACTTCCAAGGAGCAAGACAGAAAGAAGATCATGGCTCAATCGGACGATATCAAGGTTGGAGAACTTAAGCAGGTGGGCGATGACGACGCCGCTTATCTGATCTCATTGATCCGTACCATTCCGGACTTTCCCAAGAAGGGGATCCTTTTCAGGGACTTCATCCCGGCCATGTCGGATCCCAGGGGATTGGCCATCATCCTCGACGCCATGAAGCGCACCCTGCCCGTCAAGCCGGAGGACTTCGACCTGGTAGCCGGGCTCGAGGCTCGCGGCTTCTTGATCGGCCCCCAGCTGGCCTGCGACCTGGGTAAGGGCTTCCTGCCCATGCGCAAGGCTGGCAAGCTCCCCGATCCTACCTACAGCCAGGAATACGCACTCGAATACGGCAACGCCCGCATCGAAATCGAGCAAGGCTCCCTGCGCCCTGGTCAGCGAGTCCTGATAGTGGACGACCTGATCGCCACCGGCGGTTCCGCCCAGGCAGCTGCACGCCTGGTGGAGCAGGCCGGAGGCCAGGTGGCTGGTTTCAGCTTCGTCATGGAGCTCAACGGTCTGGACGGTCGCAAGGCTCTGGGCGCCTACCCGGTCACCTGCCTGATGAACATGCCCGCCTGAGCACGATTGGGGGACCATCACCATGGATTTGTACGAATACCAGGCCAGGCAGCTGCTCGCTGAACATGGCATCTCCCAGCCAAGGGCCGTCTATGCTTCAACCGCAGAAGAGGCCGGCCAGGCAGCCGACGTCATCGGCTATCCCTGCATGATCAAGGGCCAGGCCACCATCGGCCACCGGGGACAGGCCGGAGCCGTCAAGCGGGCCGAGAATCACGAGCAGGCTGTGGCACTGGCTGAGGCCATCCTGCCCATGAACATCGATGGCCATCCGGTCAGCGGGATCCTGGTCACCGAGGCCCGCAACATCCTGCACGAGTACTACCTGTCCATCTCAGTGGACCGCACCTCCAGGGACTACGATGTCCTGGCCACGGCCAGCGGCGGCACCGAGGTGGAGACCATCGCCCGCGAGCATCCCGAATCGGTTCGGCGCCTGCACATCGGCCCCCTGGAGGATTTCGACAGGCAAGCCGCCCGCACCATGGCCGAGCGCATCGGCTTCTACCATGCCGATCTGGAGCAGGCCGCGCAGATACTTCTGGGCATGTGGCACACCTTCCAGGACAGTGACGCAACCCTGGTCGAGATCAACCCCCTGGCCAAGGTGGGCGACCCTGATGACGAAGCCACCAAGCACCTGGATGCCCTCGATGCCAAGATCTCCCTGGACGGGAACGCAGCCTTCCGGCACGACGGCTGGAAGCGGTTCACGGACCCAGCCCAGGTCGACCCTCTGGAAGCCAAGGCCAAGGCTGCAGGCTTGCACTACGTCCATCTGGACGGCCAGGTAGGCGTCATTGGCAACGGCGCAGGACTGGTCATGAGTTCCTTGGATGCGGTGGCCGGGTCAGGAAAGCGCCAGGGCCTTCCTATCAGGCCCGCGAACTTCCTCGACATCGGCGGCGGAGCCTCTCCTGAAGTCATGCGTACCAGCCTGGACGTGGTCCTTTCCGACCCCAAGGTCCGTTCGGTCATGGTCAACGTCTATGGAGGCATCACCTCCTGCCAGCAGGTGGCCCAGGGCATCCTGACCGCCGTGGATGCTGAGGGTGAGCAGGACCAGAACGACGACCGGCCCATCGTGGTCCGCTTCGACGGCAATGAGGCTGCCGAGGGGCTGGACCTGCTGGCCAAGGCCCAACAGCCTCGGCTCAAGGTGGCCCGCACCATGGAGGAGGCGGCAGACCAGGCCGTGGCCCTGGCCGCCCAGGCAGGAAAGGAGACGGGACGATGACACTCTTCATTGAAGACGGCGCCCCCGTCATGGTCCAGGGCATGACCGGTCACCAGGGCATGGTCCACACGGCCCACATGATGGCGGCCGGCACCAACATCCTGGCCGGAGTCAACGCCCGCAAGGCCGGAATGACGGTTGACTTCGACGGTCCGGACGGCCAGACCCGTCATGTGCCCGTATACGCCGACTGTGCAGCCGCCCGCCAGGCTACCGGAGCCCGCACCTCCGTGGTCTTCGTCCCGCCCAGATTCGCCAAGGATGCCATGGTCGAGGCTATCGAGGCCGGCATCACCCTGATCGTGGTCATCACCGAGGGCATTCCCGTGGCCGATACCGCATACTGCGTGGCCCTGGCCAGGGAACGCGGCTGCCGCATCGTCGGCCCCAACTGCCCAGGACTGATGACCATGTCCGACCGGCCCAACGGCGTCGGCGTGGATCTAGGTATCATCCCACAGGGCATCGCCGGTCGCGGCCCGCTGGGACTGGTCTCCAAGTCCGGCACCCTGACCTATCAGCTCATGGGGGAGTTGTCCTCCATCGGCTTCACCGCCTGCCTGGGCATCGGCGGCGACCCCATTGTGGGCACCACCATGCTGGAGGCCCTGCAGGCCTTCAACCGCGATCCTGAGACCAAGGCCTGCGTCATGATCGGCGAGATCGGCGGCTCGGCTGAACAGGAGGCCGCCCACTGGGCCTCCACCCACATGACCAAGCCCATCGTGGCCTATATCGCCGGCTTCACCGCCCCAGAGGGCAAGCAGATGGGCCACGCCGGAGCCATCATCTCGGGCGGCAAGGGCACGGCCGCCGACAAGAAGGAAGTGCTTGAGTCCGTCGGCATCAAGGTGGGCACCACACCCGGCGAGACGGCCCGCCTGACCCGCGACCTGCTACGGGAGCATGCCATCATATGACCGACAGGGTGAAAGTGTGGCTCCGGGGGGCCCTCGAGGCCTTCCTAGCCATACTTATCTACACTGTCGCCCTCGGCGCCTGCATGGCCCTGCTCCTGCTCATCATTTCCATTGAGGAGGGCGGGCCATCACTGTCCATGGCCACTGTGGCCCTGACAGAGACCATCACCCTGCTCACCCAGGGCTGTGGATTCACGGCCGGGGCCCTGACCCTGACCATCATCCCCCTGCTGCTGACCGGCCTGCTGATCTGGATGATTCGCTCCCTGGTCAGTCGACTGGGCATGTCCGTCGGTGGTTGCATTGCCGGCCTGGTCGTCTGGGTGCTGTGCAGCCTCATCCTCATGCAGGGCAGTCAGACCGTCCAGGTGGACACCACCCCGGTCATTCTTTTGCGGACCAGCCTGGTCTTCCTATTGGGTTACGGCTGGGCCTGGGTCCGCTCTGAACCGTTCCGCCAGGCTTTTACCAAGCGAATCAAAGAGGCCGTGCCCGTTCAGGTTCGCAGGACCATTCGGCTCGGGCTCACGGCAGGATTGATACTCTTGGCCGTCATGCTGGTCGCCGGCCTGATCGCCCTGATTGTATGGATTGCCCTCTATCACGGAGACGTGGGTCGTCTGTTCAAACTGACACGTATGGGCACCGCCTCGGCTGTAACGACCAGTCTGGCCTCCCTGGCCTGGCTGCCCAATCTGATCATCTGGGCTACCTCCTGGCTCTTCGGAAGCGGTTTCAACATCGGCGGGCTGGCGACCTTCACCCTCTGGTCAGGACACGCCTCAAGTCTGCCCTCGCTGCCCCTCTTCGGGCTGTTTCCGGAGCCAGTCTCCCGGCAGGAGGTTCGTCTGCTCCTGCTCAACCTGCCTCTGCTGGCCGGAGTGGTTGCGGGCATTCTTCTGCTTACCGGACCATGGGGTGTCAGAATTCACGCCGCTGTGCGCCAAGCGGGACTGAAATCCCGGGATACCGCAGTTTGCTTCCTGATGGCAACCTTGGCCATGGCCCTGACCTGGCTGGTCACCCTGCTCGGTCTTGCCCTGCTTTTCCAGCTCTCCAACGGGGCCCTGGGCCGCCAGCGTCTGGCCGGAGTTGGCGTACCCATAGCCTCCTCCCTGCGCATGATCGGGACCTCCCTGGGGGTCGGCCTGCTGGGAGTATGGCTGCTGGCACTCGTCATCGCCGCCCTGATCATCATCAAGGACATCCTGATTGACTATCTGCGTCAGGCAGACATCAAAAAAACTTCCGCCAAGGCGGAAAACAAGGAAAAACACAACCAATCACGCGGTCAGGGGAGAAAGGAGTCCAAGGCAACCGACCGAGCAGACACACCACGACAGGTTTCGTCCACCCGCAGACCAGGCAAGTAGGTCCGAAGGTGGCGGGGCGCCTCGGCATTCAAGCATAGGAGTAGGAGTTTCCATGGTCACCACGAATCGAACCATCAACCGAGCACTGGTCTCGGTCTACCACAAGCAGGGTCTTGAGGCCCTGGCATCGGCCTTCCGCCAGGCAGGCACCGAGGTCGTCTCCACCGGCAGCACCGCAAAGAAGCTGCAGGATCTGGGCGTCCAGGTCACCCCGGTGGAAAAGGTCACCGGTTTTCCCGAGAGTCTTGACGGCCGGGTCAAAACCCTGGATCCGCACATCCATGCCGGGCTGCTGGCCGACATGACCAATCCCGACCATGTCCAGCAACTCAAGGACTTGGGCATAGCCCCCTTCGACCTGGTGGTGGTCAACCTCTACCCCTTCGAACAGACCGTCCTCGAGGGCGCCGATGCTGACCAGTGCCTGGAGCGCATCGACATCGGCGGCCCTGCCATGATCCGGGCCGCCGCCAAGAACCATGCCAGCGTGGCTGTGATCACCGACCCTGACGACTATGCCCTGGCAGCCGACCGCATCGCCTCCGGCACCGGTTTCAGCCTGGCCGAACGCGGACGTCTGGCTGCCAAAGCCTTCGCCCTGACCGCCTCCTATGACGCGGCCATCGCCGAGTGGACAGCACGTACATGGGTTGACGACAAGCAGGACAAGGCCGAGGATCAGAAGCCAGCCCAGGCGTTGACTCGCACCTGGCGTCTGGCCAGCCAACTGCGCTACGGGGAGAACCCCCACCAGAAGGCCGCCCTCTACCTGGACCCGTTGGACCGGGACGGTTTCGCCGCCGCAGAGCACCTGGGCGGAGCCAAGGAAATGAGCTACAACAACTACGTGGATGCGGATGCCGCCTGGCGCTCGGTCTGGGACTTCCCCGACCTGCCCGCAGTGGCCGTGGTCAAGCACTCCAACCCCTGCGGTCTGGCCGTGGGGGAGGACACCGCCCAGGCCCACCGCCGCGCCCACGCCTGCGACCCCATGAGCGCCTATGGCGGGGTCATCGCCGCCAACCGCACGGTCACCCTGACCATGGCCCAGCAGATCAAGCCGGTCTTCACCGAGGTGATTGTGGCTCCAAGCTATGAGCCCGAGGCCCTGGACCTGCTGCGGACCAAGAAGAACCTGCGCATCCTGTCTGTGCAACGCCGCCCGCGTCAGCGCCCGATCATCCGTCAAATCGACGGGGGAGCCCTGGTGCAGACGCCCGACCTGATCGACGCCCCGGGAGACGATCCCTCCACCTGGCGTCTGGTCTCAGGCAACCCAGCCGACCAGGCAACCATGGATGATCTGACCTTCGCCTGGCGGGCCATCCGCTCGGTCAAGTCCAACGCGGTACTCCTGGCCAACCAGGGAGCCACCGTGGGCATCGGCATGGGCCAGGTCAACAGGGTGGACTCCAGCCACCTGGCAGTCGAGCGGGCCAACACCCTGGATGAGGGCCGTAACCGCGCCAAGGGCTCAGTGGCCGCATCCGATGCCTTCTTCCCCTTCGCGGATGGTCTGGAATATCTGATCCAGGCCGGCATCAGGGCCGTGGTGCAGCCGGGAGGATCCATCCGTGATCCAGAGGTGATCAAGGCCGCCCAGGATGCCGATCTGACCATGTATCTGACCGGGACACGCCACTTCTTCCACTGATAAAACCGGACCCTGCGGTCAAATGTCGCCCTGCGGCAAATTCTTTGACCGCAGGGTCCAATGCGGTGATATGCTGAATGAACTGACCAGCGATGATGCTGACTAGGTACCCATAATTCGAAGGAGATATTGTGACCTATCAGACAGTCAATCCTTTTAACAACCAACTGATCAAGACCTATCCAGATGCCACCGATGAAGACCTGGAGAACGCCCTGGCCCGTGGCCATGACCTCTACAAGACCTGGCGCAAGCAGGAGGGCCCCGGTGACCGTCCCGCACAGCTGCGTCAGGTTGCCAAGCTCTTCCGTCAGAACGAGGATACCCTGGCAGCCAACATGACCCTGGACATGGGCAAGCTGGTGGGCGAGGCCCGCGCCGAAGTGGAGCTGTGCGCTGACATCGCCGACTATTTCGCCGACCACGCGGAGGAGCTGCTGGCTCCCGTCCCCCTGGACAACCCCGCCGGCAAGGCCTACTACGTCAAGCAGGCCACCGGCATCGTGTTCATGGTTGAACCTTGGAACTTCCCCTACTACCAGATCATGCGCGTGTTCGCCCCCAACTTCATTCTGGGCAACCCCATGATCCTCAAGCACGCCTCCAACGTGCCGGGTTCGGCTGTGGCCTTCGAACAGACCGTGAAAGAAGCAGGAGCCCCCGAGGGCAGCCTGACCAACCTCTTCGTCAACTATGACCAGGTGGACCGTGCCATCGCCGATCCCCGCGTCTCTGGCGTGGCCCTGACCGGGTCGGAGCGCGGCGGCGCCTCCGTGGCCAAGTCGGCTGGAGCCAACCTGAAGAAGTCCTCCATGGAGCTGGGCGGCAACGACGTCTTCATCGTCCTGGATGACGCTGACTGGGATCTGCTCAAGAAGGTGGCCCCAAGCGCCAGGCTGACGAACGCCGGCCAGGTCTGCACCTCCTCCAAGCGCTTCGTCGTCACGGAAAAGCACTACGATGACTTCGTCTCGCTCATCGTCGATGCCTTCTCACACGCGGTTCTGGGCGATCCCAGCAACCCCGAAACCACGCTGGCCCCCATGTGCATGGTCTCCGCCCGCGACAACCTGGCCAAGCAGGTCGAAAGCGCTGTGGCCGGTGGAGCCAAGGTCGCCTACGGCAACAAGCCCTATGATTCGCCGGGGGCCTTCTTCACCCCGACGGTTCTGACGGACATCGACCGTAACAACCCTGTCTACAACCAGGAAATGTTCGGCCCTGTGGCCTCCATTTACAAGGTGGCCAACGAGGATGAGGCCATTGAACTGGCCAACGACTCCAGCTACGGCCTGGGCGGTGTGGTCTTCTCCTCGGATACCGACCATGCGGATGCCCTGGCCCGTCGCATCGAGACCGGCATGACCTTCATCAACGGCGGATGGGTGACCATGCCTGAATTGCCCTTCGGCGGCATCAAGAACTCCGGCTACGGCCGCGAGCTCTACAGCCTGGGCTTCGACACCTTCGCCAACGAGCATCTGATCTTCCAGCACAAGAACTGATCGGACTGCTCCGGCTCCTTGTTGAAACAGCGACCGTGCCATCATCGTCCAAGGGCGATGGCGGCACGGTCGCTTTGCGTCAACAGCACTGGTAGGCTCGAACCGACAGAGCATGTGCGGAAGGCAGGAGAACATGGCAGACGCGGCTAAGACTGAAAACCCGAACCTCAAGCCCCCGCAACCGCCCAAGACTTCTGGTCGAGGCCACCCCTTCGTCTCGGAGGCTCAGGAGGGTCGTCCTATCTGCGAGGCCATCATCTTTCTCGTGGTGCTTGTCGCCGCGCTCGTGGCCTTCTGCGGATACACATGGGCCGCGACTGGACTGGTGTCCGTCGCGGCCCTGGTTTGCGGCGCCCTGCGTCTGATCCTGAAGGAACGCAGCCCCTGGAAGGTGCGGTCGGTGCCCTTCGATGCCTTCATCAGCATCGCCCTGGGCATTGGCCTGCTGGTCACCTACACCAGCATTCAGCTGATGCTGTGACCCCTCTCAGCTTTCAGTAGGCTTGTCTTCGGATTGATCATCACTGTCTTCTGTTTCCGAAGCAGTATGAAGGGGCTCGACCTGCAGATCGGGAATGGTTCCTGCATTAGCGGGGGCAACAGCATCCTTTCCAGCATCAGCATCCTGCTCTGCATCGGAATCGGATAGAGACGATACATCGACGGTCTGAGCCGTGGTGTCTGCAGGGGCGGTCGTGTCAGTTGTATCAGCAACAGGGGTTTGAACCGGAGCAGGAGATGCCTGGGCACCTGCGGGAGCAACGGCATCAGCCTGAGCATCCGAGCCCGCCTGAGCCTGGGCACTGGGGGCAAAAGCATCAGCTTGTGCTTGTGCCTGAGCATCTGCATCCACCTGTGCAACTCGCTGCGCATCAGTGGCAGCGCCCATGGCACGCATGGCCATGTTGTCGGTGATGATGCTGGTCATGATGATAACCAGGGCCACCAGAGAAGCAGCAAGCAGGGGGCAGATCCAGAAGAGCCAGAGCTGCGAGATCGGGCTGACGGCCATGTGCTTGGACTGGGCGAAGATGGCGATGCCAGTGGAGCGAGCGGGGTTCAGCCCCGAGCAGGTGATGGGGTAGGTGACCAACACGCCGACGCCATAGGCCAGCCCGGTGTAGAGAGCATGGTTGCGGCGGGCACGGCCGTCAGAGCGCAGGGTGGTGATGGCCGCAGCCACCACGATCATGCAGCCGATCAGCTCAACCACGATGGCCATGGGCGCCCCGAAGGCGATGTGCTGCTGACCCAGGGTGGCCGCAGCGGGCGAGCCGCCGGAAAAACCGTTGACCGAGAACATGAGCCAGGTCCTGTCCGGCACGGATTTGCTGACCGGCACAAGGGCAACGGCAAGTGCGCCAGCGCCAATAGCGCCGATCACCTGGGCGACGATGTAGATCAGACCATCCACCATGCTGATCTGTGAGGTGAACATGGCGGCCACGGTCACGGCGGGGTTGAAGTGTCCGCCGGAGACGCCGCCCAACATGGCCGTCACGACCAGGTAGGTCAGGGCGGTTCCCAGGACCGGCAGCACCACACTGGGCTGGCCCATGACCAGCTGGCCGAAGCTGTAGGACAGGTAGATGACCGCGCAGATCAGGAAGGTGCCCGCCAGCTCGGCGGCGGCACGAATCCAACGAACATCACGAGGCCTGATCCGCCTGCGGACGGGCTTTGCGGCAACCTGCCCGTCGGCCTGTTCGAGGACCGGCTCAGCACTTGCTTCCATAGTCATGTTCCCCACCTTGCAATCCCTTCGACGACAATGAACAACAACAGCTTCCAGCTTAGGGCAAGCCAACAACACTTCCCTAGGCTCCGATATAGTATGATATGACCTTTTGGCGGCTGCGGTCGCCCGGAACGTTAACCGTTACATATCTATCAGGCCACGTTGGGAGAACGATGCCACATCCATACACACAGGCGATCAGAGCGCGCGAACAGGGGGAGGAAGGCATCCGCCTCCAGAAGGTGCTGGCCCAGGCCGGATTCGGCTCTCGTCGCAAATGCGAGCAGATCATCACCCAGGGCAGGGTCGAGGTCGACGGCGAGCTGGTCACCACCTTGGGCAGCCGGGTGGACCCATCCCACCAGCAGATCCGCGTTGATGGATCGCGCATCCATCTGAACGACAAGCATGTCACCCTTGCCCTGAACAAGCCCCGTAAGGTCCTTTCGACCATGGACGACCCCAAGGGCCGGTTCACCCTGCGCGACATCATCGGGGACCGCTACGAGCGGGTCTTCCACATGGGCAGGCTGGACTATGACTCCGAAGGCCTGATCCTCATGACCGACGACGGGGAGCTGGCCCAGCACGTCATGCACCCGCGCTACGAGGTGGAGAAGACCTATATCGCCACGCTCAGCGGCCACATTGGCGGCAATGTCTGCCGGCGGCTGGTCACCCAGGGTGTGGAGCTGGATGACGGCCTGATCCGCCTGGACCATTGCGCCATCATCGACCACAACCGCGAGCACACCATCGTCAAGGTGGTCCTGCATTCGGGCAAGAACCGGATAGTCCGGCGCATCTTCGGCGCCATCGGCTACCCGGTGACCCGGCTGGTGCGCACCCAGATCGGCCCCATCCGACTGGGCGAGATCCGTCCTGGCTCCTATCGGGTGCTCTCTGCAGCTGAGATCAAGGCTCTGGATAAGGAGGTCGGACTGTGATCACCGTCGCCATCGATGGCCCTGCGGGAGTGGGCAAGTCCTCCACCTCGCGGGCCCTGGCCAAGCATTTCGGCCTGGCTTACCTGGATACGGGCGCCATGTACCGGGCGGTCGCCCTATGGTGCATGGACCGCGGGCTGGACCTGGACGCGGACCAGCCCGACCAGGAGGCGATCACCGAGGCCGTGGCCGAATCCATCACCGGTGGCCACCTGGTCATGGGACTCGACCCCGAACATCCCAGAGTCAGCCTGGACGGTCGTGACGTGGATGAAGAGATACGCTCTACCAGGGTCTCCGAGCATGTCTCCGTAGTCTCTTCGATTCCGGCTGTGCGACATGTCCTCATCGCCGCTCAGCGGGCCATCATGGCCGACCAGGAGCGGGGCGTGGTGGCCGAAGGACGGGACATCACCACCGTGGTGGCCCCGGATGCCCAGGTCCGTGTACTGCTGACAGCCCGTGAGGAGGTCCGCCAAGCCCGTCGAAGCGGCCAGGCCCAGGCCGGGTCAGCCGGCGCCGAGGATCTGGCTGCCCGGGATGCCCGGGATTCCAAGGTCACCTCCTTCATGAGCGCAGCCGACGGGGTGACCACCGTGGACAACTCCGATCTGACCTTCGAGCAGACCCTGCAGGTCCTGATCGATCTGGTCTCCTCGGCCATGGAGGAGGACTCCTACGACGAGTACGCCCGGAACCTGGACGACTATGAGCTGGATGAAGAAGACCGCGCCCTGTTGGAGGGCGGCTCCGAGAACCAGGATGATCAGGACCAAGGCCCCAAGGCCGTGGGCGTGCTGGCCGTGGTGGGAAGGCCCAACGTGGGCAAGTCCACCCTGGTCAACAGGATCCTCGGCCGCCGTGCCGCCGTGGTCGAAGACACCCCTGGAGTGACCCGGGATCGTGTCAGCTACGAGGCCGAATGGGCCGGCACCCAATTCAAGCTGGTGGACACCGGCGGCTGGGAGAGCGATGTGGAGGGTATCGAATCCGCTATCGCTTCCCAGGCACAGGTAGCCGTATCCCTGGCTGATGCCGTCATTCTGGTCGTGGATGGCCAGGTGGGGCTGACCGCCAGCGACGAGCGGATCGTCACCATGCTGCGAGCCGCCGGCAAGCCGGTTGTCCTGGCTGTCAACAAGCTGGATGACCGGATGGCCGACTACACCGCCTCCGAATTCTGGAAGCTGGGCCTGGGCGAACCCTATGCCATCTCCGCCATGCATGGCCGGGGTATAGGTGACCTGCTGGACGCCGCGTTGGAACAGCTCGGCAAGGCTGAGAAGACCTCGGGATTCCTCACCCCGGAGGGCCTGCGCCGGGTGGCCCTGGTCGGGCGGCCTAACGTGGGCAAGTCCTCCTTGCTCAACCAGCTGGCCCACGAGGAGCGGGCCGTAGTTCACGATGTGGCCGGCACCACCCGTGACCCGGTCGACGAGGTGGTACAGGTGGACGGCGAGGACTGGCTCTTCATCGACACCGCC
This sequence comes from Bifidobacterium sp. A11, assembly GCF_000499185.1. Taxonomy (NCBI): domain Bacteria; kingdom Bacillati; phylum Actinomycetota; class Actinomycetes; order Bifidobacteriales; family Bifidobacteriaceae; genus Bifidobacterium; species Bifidobacterium sp. A11. The sequence goes on along the minus strand of NZ_AWUO01000008.1, from coordinate 80,326 downwards.
GGCATCAAGCGTCGCCTGCACAAGATCTCGGGGGCCGAGTACTACTCCAGTCTGCGCACCCAGGCGGCCATCGAACGCTCGGAACTGGCGCTGATTCTCTTCGATGCCTCCCAGCCCATCGCCGATCAGGACTTGAAGGTCATGAGCCAGGCTGTGGATGCGGGTCGGGCCATCGTCCTGGTCTTCAACAAGTGGGATCTGCTGGACGACTTCGGCCGCCAGCGTCTTGAACGGCTCTGGCAGACCGAGTTCGATCGGGTCACCTGGGCCGAGCGGGTCAACCTGTCTGCCAAGACCGGCTGGCACACCAACCGGCTGGCCAAGGCCATGCGCACTGCTCTGGAATCATGGGATAAGCGCATACCAACCGGCAAGCTCAACTCCTTCCTGGGCAAGGTTCAGGCTGCACACCCGCATCCGTTGCGGGGCGGCAAGCAGCCGAGGATCCTCTTCGCCACCCAGGCTTCGACCAGGCCGCCGCGTTTCGTGATCTTCGCCACCGGCTTCCTGGAGCACGGCTACCGCCGCTACCTGGAACGCTGCCTACGCGAGGAGTTCGGCTTCGAGGGCACTCCCATCCAGATATCCGTGCATATCCGCGAAAAGAAGAAGCGCAAATAAAGAAGGTCCCTGGGCCGGTTCTTTAGTCGGCCCAGGGACCTTGCCTTCTCGACTAGACGGCCTTGTTTGCAAATCCTTGTAGAAAGAACTGTGTTTCTGGACATTTCTTGTATTTAGGGGACCTCCAAATCCTTCCAAAAGATTCAGATAGTCCCCATTACGTATATGCAGATCTGTTATTTGCAGTCTCCTTCAAACCACTCATTGCATATAAGCACTAGCGGTGGTACACGGGTCCGCCCTGCCCGGCATACTTTCTGCCAGCGTATGAACCATAGGCACATATGAGTACAAGGACGATTGCCAGAGCGGTTCCACAGGTCCAATAGAGTCTGACTCCGCTATAAGCCAAGGCAGACAGGATCATGACCACGCCCAGAATCATGAAGAGCACCCCGCCAAACTGCTGACAACGGCGCCAAGCCTCGCGGCTGGCGTAGGCACCTGGCACCCGGAAACCGCTGATGCCGTTGGGTCTGGTTTTAGGAGCAAGATTGCCGATGACTATGAGAGTCAGACCGGTCAAAAGCATGGCGACCTTATCAATGCCGAAATCCGTCGGCCACCAGCCCCAATGAGGATCAGCGTAAGCTAATTCGAACAGATCTAAAACCGCAAGAATAATCTGCATGCATAGACCACCCAGCAGAAAAACGGTCAAGGTATGTCCCACTTCATCACCACGTTTAATCAAATATGCGCGCAGGACGATCATGAGGATGGTCCAAATCAGCGCAATGACAAGACAGAAGCAGGGCATCCAAACCAGCCCCTGGGGAGAGCCCCAGCGGTCCACCTGGTTCTGTGCGTTCCAATGAAGCGGTACGTTTTCATTCGGTAGACGATTGACCACTATGCGGCTTACGCCCAGCATGATTATCCCCGGCAACCACTGAGCCGCGACAAGGGTCGGGACGAACCGACCCGCTTTGCTGCCATCCGCCATGAGAGTCTCCTTAGGATTCAGAAACCGCCGTCGAACCAGTTTCCTTGCTCACAGTCTGAGGCTCAGACACACTTCTCTTGTCGCTGGCGCTGGTCCGCAGGCGGTAGAGCCACTGAATAGTGCTGTCCAGCACGCTCAGATTGAGTTCGTAGATGACCCTGGTGCCCTGCTTGTGGCCGACAATCAGGTCTGCTTCTTTCAACTTCCGCAGATGATAGGACAGCTTGGATGGCGTCATTCCCAGCTTTTCGGCCAGGCGTCCAGCCTCCATGCCGCCCTGCTCCAAAAGATCCAGCACACGACGACGCAGGGGATCAGCCAGAGCCGCTGTTGTTTCTTGAATAGCCATAAGTCTCCTTTTTCGATGATTTTCTCTAGTATTTGCATGCTAACATTGTTTCAACCAATATTGTATATCTTCTTCAACTTTTATGCGCTTTTCACTCACTGAGCGCAAAATAATTGACAATCGCCCGGATTGATGCCTGGCGTGGCGACATTAAACTGTTGAACATACCTACTTTTCTGAAGCCAAGGCTGATTGGGGAGAACATTGGCTCAAACCCGGTGAGCCAGACCCGATCTGAGGTCATGCTACTATGAATAACTTCGGCGAATAGGAGAATTTGCGGCATGGGCGAAAATGGAATAAAAGTCAACATTGGCAAGGCCGCCATCTTCGATCTCGACGGCACTCTTCTGGATTCTATGGGAGTCTGGAAGGAAATCGACCAACGATTCTTCGCTCGCCGCAACATCCCCATGCCGGACGATTACGCATCTGTAGTCGCCTCCATGCAGACCGGCGCCATCGCCAGATACACCATCGACCACTTCCACCTTGACGAGCGCCCAGAAGATCTTGTGGAGGAGTGGAACGAGGACGCGCTCCTGCTCTACGCCACAGCTGTACAACCCAAGCCACATGCACTCGATTACTTGCAAGCGCTAAAAGCCAGCGGTGCCGCCCTGGCTGTGGCAACCAGCCTCCCGCCACGCCTGCGACAGGCTGCTCTGAAGCACGCTGGGATGACCGATTGTTTCGACCAGGTCTGCAGCGTGGATGATGCCAAAAGCATTGGCAAGGAGGAACCCGAAATCTACCTGTTGGCTTCACGGATGCTGGGCGTTGCGCCCGACCACTGCACAGTGTTCGAGGATCTTCTGGTCGCCGTCGATTCGGCCAAACGCGCTGGGATGAAGGTCTGGGCCATGTACGACCAGTCTTCGGCCAAGGATTGGGATGCCATTCGCTCTGAGGCCGATGGCGCTATCACTGACTTCGCCCAGGCGCCTACCATTCTCTGACTCGCTCCGCAACGGCCGGAGCCAGCTGTTACCATGAAAAGCGTCAAGTAGTTTGGTGGAGGCGTTATGGGCAATTCAGGCAGGATAAATGCCGGTTGCTCAAGGTGGCTGTACTCACGTTTGCTCGCTCGTCTGGGATTGCAGAATTGGTGGCCGGCAGAGACCGACTTCGAAATGATGATCGGAGCGGTGCTGGTCCAACATACAGCCTGGGGAAACGCGGCCATGTCCATCGAGCAGCTGCGCGAAGCCGATCTGCTCAACCCCTGCAACATGGCCGGCGTCGACCTAGCAAGGCTGACAAACTTGATCAGATCAAGCGGCTTCATGAAGGCCAAGGCACGCACCTGCAAAGCCCTGGCTCAGTGGCTGCTGGCTCACGGCATCCGCACGGCCGATGTTGAGGACTGCACGGATGAAAGCCTGCGTGACGACCTGCTCACCATTGCCGGGGTTGGACGCGAGACGGCGGATGTCATACGGCTCTATGCCTTCGGCCAGCGCTGCTTCATCTGGGACGCCTATGCACGCCGGATGCTGGACGGTCTGGGGTGGGCCTCCTTGCGGTCATACCAGGAGGGTGAAGAGTACGAGGCGGATTTTATTCGGGTTGAGCAATGGCCACTGAACGATCTGCGCGAATACCACGGGCTGATCGTGCAAGCAGGTAAAAACCATCGCAATCCCCAAGCCTATGCCGCCTTCCTTAAGGAACTTGGCAGTCCTGAAAGCTCTTCCAAGTGAGTTGATCCCTTGTGGTTCGGCCGAGTCACAAGGCATATGACGGTATCCCGATACGGCACCCTTATACAGCATATATGACTGCATCTTATGACCGTATTCCCGCGTAACAATCTTGTCCGCACCTCTATGAATCGCGCACAATAAGGCATCGATTTGACTTCAAGCGGATTGAACTCCGTAGACTATGTTTCATCCGCATACCCGGCAGGCGAATATGCCAGGTAGTGAAGAATGGGGAGCAGGAGCATGAAGGCAGCAAAGTTTGTAAAGCCAGGCCGCATCGAGCTGGAGGAAGCGCCGATGCCGACCATCGAAAAGCCTAAAGATGCCGTGATTCGGGTCATCCGGGCCTGCGTGTGCGGATCCGACCTGTGGTGGTACCGGGGGATTTCTTCAATGTCCTCAGGCAGTCACGTAGGGCACGAAGCCATCGGCCTGGTCGAGAAGGTCGGCTCGGATGTCTCTCATGTCAAACCTGGTGACTTCGTCATAGTGCCTTTCACTCATGGCTGTGGGCACTGTGCAGCCTGCAGGGCCGGCTTCGACGGTGACTGCCTTGATCCGGACAAGCGGGGGAGCGGCGGCTATCAGAGCGAGTATCTGCGATTCACCAATGCGGACTGGGCCTTGGCGAAGATTCCAGGCCAGCCCGGGGACTACAGCGACGACATGCTGGACTCTCTGCTGACCCTCTCCGACGTGATGGCCACCGGTTATCATGCAGCCGCTACAGCCCAGGTCAAAGAAGGCGACACAGTCGTGGTCATGGGCGATGGAGCGGTGGGTCTGTGCGGAGTTATAGCAGCTAAGCTGCGTGGGGCCGAACGCATCATCGCTATGAGCCGGCATGAGGATCGCAAGAAGCTGGCGCGTGAATTCGGAGCGACTGACATTGTGGCTGAACGCGGCGACGCTGCTGTGGAGCAGGTCATGGCCCTCACCGACGGAGCCGGAGCTGATGCGGTTTTGGAATGCGTGGGCACCGAACTGTCCACCGATACCGCTGTCAGGGTGGCCCGGCCTGGCGCAGTGGTCGGCAGGGTGGGCGTGCCGCAGCAGGCTACCATGGACACCTCTAAGCTGTTCTGGCGCAATGTTGGGCTGCGAGGAGGCACGGCCGCAGTCACCACATATGACAGGCATCTGCTGCTTGACCAGGTGCTCAAGGGCAGCATCCAGCCGGGCAAGGTCTTCACCAAGCGCTTTGCCTTGGATCACATCCAAGAAGCCTATGAGGCCATGGACCAGCGCACCGCCATCAAATCCCTGCTGCTTGTTGGCGAATGAGACTGCGATAATAATCAGTTGATCCCCGCCGCTACTGACTTTGCCAGTGGCGGCGCGTAAGCATGGCTGCTCGAGCATGCCTCTTATTTCGAAAAATCAGGGTCGAATCAGGGATAATTCAGGGTAAATCAGGGTATTTCATCCCTTCTTGCTCTGATATTAATGAAATTGACTGATGACGACAAGGATGACCGTCATACAGGGGCAAGCGACGAACGAGGGCACATGACATCTGCGAGGCGAATCAGCATTACTGAGCGTAGATGCCTCGGTCTGGAAGGTCGTCGATGATCATCCAAGGGAAAGATGCAACTATGAATAACCCCAACGTAAGCGAAAGCAGAGGCCCGACACCAACGATTGAAGCTACGGGGCTGTCCATGGTGGTCTCCCCTCGCCGCGGCGATTCGCTGACCATTCTCAATGACATCGCATTCACTGCGTATCCGGGGGAGATGACCGGCATCATCGGGCCGTCAGGCAGTGGCAAATCGACGCTGCTGTACTGCCTGGCTGGGCTGGAGAAGGCCACTAGCGGCAATGTGCTTCTGCTGGGCAAGGACATAACCCGTCTGGGGCTGTCGGCCATGACCAAGTTCAGACGCCAGCATCTAGGCTTCGTATTCCAGTCCTACAACCTGATCACCAGCATGACAGTCGAACAGAATCTGGCTCTGCCATTCACCCTTCGCGGATCCCGCTTTCCCAGAAAGACGGCGGATTCCCTCTTGAAGTACTTTGGCCTGATCGATCAGAAAAAGAAAAGCGTCACCCTGCTGTCGGGCGGCGAGCAGCAACGTGTTGCCCTGGCCCGCGTGCTGTTATCCGACGCAGACGTGGTATTCGCGGACGAGCCAACTGGCGCCCTGGATCAGGAATCCGGAGAAAAGGTCATATCGGTGCTGAAGGAACTTGCCAACCACGAAAAGAAAACCATCGTTTTGGTGACGCATAACAATGAGGTGGCAGGCCAGTGCGATCGGCTTTTTGCCGTACGCGATGGCCGTATCAGCCAACAATCACTTTGGTCGGCTTTCGTACATTGAAACTCCTGGAGTTTCGTCCTTATAAATACCATCTATCTCAAGTTCCATTGGTATTGGAAAGGCGCTTCCAAGGACAACCGCAGTACCAGGGGCAAAACTGGGTAATCGACTGACTTGATCAGCCGTGATGGCCGGAACATTCCTTTTTATGTAATCCAAATCAATAGCATTTTGAATTCTATGAATGATAAAGGCGCCAGTCTGTGATAGTACGACCTTCGATAATTCACTTGGGATTTGGCTGATTATCGTTAAATGAACGCCGAATTTTCTACCTTCGCGAGCAATTTGATTAAAAATACTGTCGTCGGTTAGATCATTTTGGCGAATATATCTATGGGCTTCATCAAATATAAGATAAACCGGTTCTTTGTCATAATACTTAGCTTTTCTATTTCTCTCAAACAGAGTTCTTGCGACATAATTAGAAAATAATTTAAGTCCATCGGAATCAGGCATACCAGATACATCAAATATAATGCACCCTGCAGTTTCCCTGTTCAAAATAGACGAAACGGTGTTGCTACTTGAATTACTAAGAATGTTAGCAGAATATTTTTCCTTGAGGTTATAAAGCTGAGTAACGAGCCCCTCCGAGTAAGAACGGGCTTGCTTATTGCCCCTGACTTCTTCTTCTGCAAATACAAAATCTAAAGATCTCTCAATATCGTCCATTGATATTTCATCGGCTTCTTTTAAGAATTTGTCCTTATCATCAAGAACTTTATTGATGTCAGGTCTACCTGCATCCATATATGCATCAGTGAGATAGTGACGGAAACATTTCTGCAGCGTATCCTGCAATCCATCAGGCAAATTTCCATAGTATAAATTATAAAGATCAAACAACTTCTTGAAGCTTCCAGGCTTCTTAACAACTTTGTTGTTTCTAGGCAAATTCAAAATAAATTCTCTCTGTAATCCTTTTTCCGCAAATGGATATCTTATATCATTCCCAAGTAAATCTATATATTTCGAAATCAGAATTCGTCTTGACGCATGACCGTCTGCATTCGTATCCTCTAAAGCCTGATAAGCTAGGCCGGCATAAAGCTTCTTCATTCCAGCCTCATTTAAAAACGAATAGCGAATCGTACGTTCGAGTAAGGGCTTTTGAATGCGTTGAGATGGATTTAGGATCGATGACCAATCATCAATTGACAGTTCGCCCGGGCATAAATGATATTCACCCTTTTGGTAATAAGTAATCTTTTCCGGATCTTTTTTTGCATATTTTTCCGCTATTTTTTTGTAATCTCCATGGAGATCAAACACAACAAATAGTGCTTTCTTTTTTACACAATGATCGCGATCAGGATCGACAAGTTCTTGCATTAACCCGTTGAGTAGCAACCGCATAGTGGTTGATTTTCCTGACCCTGTATTGCCTAGCACTGCTGCGTGTCCGCCAAAAAGATCGTCTAGTCCCAAAGAAGGTCGAATATTGCGATAACCTGCTAATTGCCCGACCGAATGTTTCACGTCACAGTCGAACAAGACGGCAAGTTCACTTTCGTCGCAAGCATATATATCAGAACCCACCATTGGAATATCAACAACTCCAGGACTGTAACCAGCCGAGCTGATTGCCCCTAAGGGAATAGCAGAAAAAACATAGTTATCCAAGAACCTATTTGAAGCCTCATGCCCGTATGGTTTTTCATACTCTTCTATAGCAATGACTTTGAATATTACTTTTACAGCGGTGTTCAAATAAGCAAATAGATACTGGTTGAGGCTATTTATATGTCGGAATTTACCCCACAACAACCGGTCAGTAATATCGCTTGCAACTGCGCGAAATCTGATTTTCCTTTGATCAACATAGATTATCGTGCCTATGCGCCACTCGCTTAGCTTATTTCTGTTAGAATCGATCATTCTTTGCCACCCCTTTTGGAATCCACATCAGTATGGAGTGCTGTGTCTGAGTCTTCAGCATCTGTATAAGTAAATATTGTTGGGGCAAAAAAGTCGGCAACGTCGGAGAACTTTAGTGGTGCATCTTCATCTATTTCCTTGCCTGCTGCATCTTTGTATGGATATATGAAATATGCATTAGGAGATTTTGCTTTTGCGTAAAATTTTGATAACCCATTGCGGTTAGCATCTGAGGCTATAGGCTTCGAAACAAAGGCGTAGAGTGTAAAATCTGGTCTGGCGAGTGCATCCAGTATCAATTTAGCAATATGGTCGTCACCAAAGCTAAAGCCGGCAGTAAACAGCACTGTGTTAGGCACAGCTAATGTGTTAACAAATTCTCTGAACAAGTCAGAGTAGGGCTCATTTTGAGTTAACGCATACTTAGAAGACGTTGGCGATATTAAGACATCCTGCCAATCTGCTTCATCATCAATATCATTTACAATTTGTGTCCTGATTATTTGCGAATTTTCACTATCACTTTTCCAATTAATAGAACCATGTAATTTGACAAGTCTAAAAAATGGATTAACTAATTCCAAGTGATCTTTAAAGCGATTTTCTAGATCAGCTGGTCTCCTATGGAATTCAGTCATTGAAAATGTGCTTTTTATACCGTTCGTAAAGCCGTCAGTATAAGCATATCTACTGGATTCTAAAGCACGTTCGTGGCATAAATCATAGTTGGTCGTGAATAGATTTACGACATCATAGTGCCCGTTACTTTGTGCGTTTACAACTCTCCTTGATTCTCCTAATCCTTGAATCACTTTTCGATAGTTATTGCTTACGTTGCAGATATTGTCTTCATCTGAATCCTTGTTTTCCCCTGAACTCTCTTGCTCCTCCTCTGCGTCTCCGATATTGTCTTCATCTGAATCCTTGTTTTTCCCCGAATTCTCTTGCTCCTCCTCTGCGTCTCCTTCACGAATCTTTTTTAGCAGCGACGTTACAATACTCTTATACAAAGCGCTGTCTTTTGCTTCATCCACACCTCCCAAGACCCGATAATCAAGCCATGAAAGGAACGGTTCAATATCTTTGAAGTTTTCGCTTTCCTTCTTTACCTCCTCACTATTCGCATCGGTACTTTCACTTAAAGTTGTTTGATTGTCACTAGCTCTCTTTTTGAGAAACTCTTCAATTTTTTTATCTAGGCTAGTTTTGTCTTCACCTTCTAAAGAATCTCGGTACTCACTGAAAACGCTACCCATTAAGGGAACTGTCGGCATAGATGCGCCCGAACCTATGAGCGTAGAGAGATTTACAGAGTTCGCTAATACTGATTGAACCAAGATGCGAACTTGCTGTTTCGAATAATGCTCCGACTTATTGAATCCACCTCTTTCCACATTATAAAAGGGTCCTTTTGCTTCCTTGCCCGCTTCAACACCCTTGTCATCTGACATAAATCGAAACCCCCTTGATTTCCTCTTTAAAATACTCAACAGGAATTACATCGTTAAAATATCACTAAATGCATTGATTCAGAAACAATTATAATTGCAGAGCATATACCAAATTTGGTTCACTAAAGATATAAGAAGATATAAGAAGATATAAGACAGTAATAGACGTTTTACAATATGCATTAAGGAAGCGGATACTGACCAATCAAGATACAGATGATCCGGATTTCTTATAGGGGATTAACTCAATTTAATCAAATGAACTACCCCCCCCCCTCAGATAGGTGACATGGTTCATGTTTAAAATCAAATATGGCGAATGAGGATTCCTGGCAAGTGCTGTACCCTATATTTAATGTCAGGCATTTAGTAAATTTAAATAAATCTAAATGAACGTTTAACAGAAATGATATTTCATTTCCTTTTGCGCAAACGGCAATTACATTGTACACTAAGTATAAAAAGTGCCTTTTAAAATACAAAAAATTATAAAATCAAGCTAACTCGGCTGCTCATCAAATACGGCTAACATAAATAATGGAGGACCGTCATGGCACGACCTACCACCAATGAAGAACTCATCAAGGCGGCTGATGATGGCTTCGACAAACTCATCGCGTTGCTTGAGCCGCTGACACCTGAAGAACGCAATGGCCGCTTTTCCTTCGACCTGAGGAAAGAGAAGGGGGCCCATTGGGCACGCGACAGGAACATCAAGGATGTGCTCGTTCATCTCTATGAGTGGCATCAGCTGCTGTTGAATTGGGTCGAGGACAACCAGCAGGGCAGGACCCACGACTTTCTTCCTGAGGGCTACAACTGGCGTAATTACGGCGAAATGAATGTGAAGCTGCGTGACAAGCATGATGACACCACCTACGATCAGGCCTTGAACATGTTCGTCGAGTCCCATAAGAAGGTCATGGCCCTGGCGCAATCGTTCACCAACGAACAGCTATTCACCAAGGGCGCCCTCCCATGGACAGGAAACTCTACCTTGGGCTCTGCCTTCATCTCTTCGACCTCCAGCCATTACGACTGGGCCCTGAAGAAGGTACGGAAGTACTTGAAGGGGCGCAAATAAGCGCTAGGCACCTACACCTGATAAGAAGTTGCCTGATACACAGACGTTAATGAGTTGTCTTGCGACGGGATTCACAGTATGGTCGACCCTAAAAGCGACATCCCAACATATTCGTAATAGCAATGGAGCATAACCGCGATAACCGCTTGCATAGCCGTAAGCAAGACGATATCTAGGATGTAGACAAAACAGAGAAGGGCATCATCAGTGAAACGATCTCGCATTGATCCAGATGCTGATGATATAAGGCTGATCAAAATGGTGGCTGACGGAAATGAATCGGCCTTTGAAGCACTTTACAATAAGTATGCTCATACCGTCCAAGCCTTTATTTCCCTGCGAATATCCGACGATGAGGATGCCAGTGAAGTTTTTGCTGACACATGGCTGGGCTGCTGGCGTTCCTCAAAAACCTTCCGCGCAGACAGCAAGGTGCTTACCTGGATACTCAGCATTGCCCGACGGCAAATCTATATGAAACGTCGCAAACCGAAACTACCTGACCAAATGGATCAGATGGAACTTGACTCGATAACCGATGATCAGCTGGAGCCTGTAGAACTGGTCAATAAGGATCTGACGATGGAAATAATACAGCAAAGGATCGATGCACTCCCAGCAGAAATGGCATACACGGTAACCCTGGCTTGGCTCCACGAGTTACCCTACCCGGAAATAGCCTCCCTGCTCGACGTTCCGGTTGGGACTGTGAAGTCTCGTATTGCTCGGGCAAGGCAGATCCTGCGCCCGCAGTTGACCGACCTCACTCCAGTCAAACCCCATAAACTGCAGAGCCAGAGATAATTGAAGGGGTGATTATGACAGACGGATATAAGAGCACAAGCCCAGACGGCACAAGCCCAGTCACCGAAGAATACCGGGGTGAAGTTCAAGAGGCACTTAGGGAAAAAGAGCAGAATGCACAGCCGGCAGTTCCGGCTTTTGCTAGTGTAATGAAGGCCATCCACCAGAAGCCGTCGCTGGCAACGGATCAACCGATACCATTCATGCGCCAAGTACGTTCCTGTGGCCCACTTATTCGGGCCCAATTCCGCCTCATGCCGCGATATATCTTACTGTTGGAAATTGCGATAGCAGCGTGCTCCGTTTTCATTAGCAACCTTATGCAAGGTGCACGTTACGGCAGTCTCGGTATGCATATCTTTTCAAATATGCTCATGCTCAACATGGCACTGACAATAATCCTGGTTTTTTCCATTAAAGATGATCGTGAATTAATGCTCAGTATGCCCCTGGGGCCTCAAGTTGTAGTAGCTACTAGACTGCTACTGGCCTTTATCTCCAATATTGTCGTCGGGGGAGCAGCCTTGTTGATTGTGACCGCAATCAACCCTGGAATAAGGCCCCAACCAGTTATTGCCCAAACGATAGCCCCCATAACACTCCTGGCGAATATCGTGGCCCTGTTATGCATATGGCAATGCTCTTGGATTGCACTGCTCCTAGGGATACTTGCACCACTAATGAGAACTTTGCAGAACTTGAGGTCATCATTTTTCCTACCGGCATGGGTCAATTCGGTACCCACTACAACCGCAGCCTGGGCAGGGACCATCCTACTGACAGTGGGACTCCTATCTGCTGTTATCCTTACAGCCCCTCTTGCCTGGCATACTCAACTCGCCGGTGGAGATAAAAATTAATGAACCTTTTCATCCTCTCTCGCTACTAACTAAGCAGACGGAACGAGTAGCGAGCAATGTCTGGCAGCAGCCGAAAGCCAAAACCAGATATGAGGAAGGTGGACGAGGTTGGCTTTCGTAGGTATACAGCTCAAGAGGCTTTATAGGCTGGTATTACTGCCATTCATACTGACTGCAGGCATTCTTTTTGCGGGCTCCTTACTGGAGGGCATTTGGTCACCGGGCCGCATACGGCCGGTTATGATGGCTCTTACTCAGGTGCCAGTAATTGCTGCTGGCCTATCTACAGCTTTTGTGCTCAATAGTGACCCAATCGTTGAACTTGCTGAGTCAACTCCAACTGGATGGCGAAAGGTTCAAGTGACCAGGCTGCTTATCATTACCGGAGCATTTCTTGCTGCCGCAGGCCTTCTTTTTATCGGCTTGCATATGATGCGACTTTGGCCACGTGACATGGGATGGGTGAGCATCATTACCCCGGCTGGCAGTATATTCATTGTCAACTGTCTAGTGTTCCTTATAGCCGTACTTACCACGTCTATGCCAACATCGTCGCTGGCTTCCATAGCTATTTGGCTGTTTCTATGCTTTATATGGGATCCATACATCACCGATCCGGTCCGGCAACGACTCCTCCCAATGATTATTGCAGCAGCAGGCGCAATCTTCGGATGGAACATGTGCGGCGATGCGGAGCGCAATGTTGTAAGGGTGGCAGCCCTATGAGGATACTGAGCCTTGTACGCATCACGCTACTGATGTTTTATCGGCGCAAAGCCTTGTGGATAGCCAGCATACCGCTGGCGCTCTTCGCCCTCTTTTTGGCCTATGCTTCTCCTATGTCACCTGGATTCAGCAACATAGATGGTCTGGTCTTTACGGGACAGGTTCTTGCTATGTTCACCCCGTTGGCATACGCAGCATCTTTTAGCGACCTTATGACTGCCGGCAGGCGAACAGGTATGGACGAACTTGAATCCACCTCCCCCTTGCCGATGGCCGTCATCCGCTCAGCTCATGTCTTGGGAGCCTGGGTCATCTGCATATCATCTTCCCTGCTTTTCCTTGTATTGATCGCGTTCCACCAAGCCATTAACGGCAACGATAAGGCAATACTGGTGGCCCTGGCAGTAGCATTTGTCATACTCGCGCCATCAATACTGATTGCTATGGGGATATCCGCCCTGCTAGGAGCCCTGTTGCCCACGATCGTGGCCCGAATTCTTGCCGTCCTGGTATGGGCTTGGCTGGCTTTCTATACCCCCCTCTTACCACTTCCAACACTCAATGGTGGCCCGCTGGCAGTCATTGGCGATCCCATTGCACAGGGATGGTTCCATACCGATCCGGTGTACGCACCAGCGAACGGCCCCTTTACCGTCCAATCAGGAGTCATATCCCTGCTCTGGCAGGTGTGTATTATCTTGCTCCTTTTCACTGGTGCAAACATAGCCTCCAACCGCATAAAAGCTCGGGTCTGACTTTCATCTGACTTTGAAAGGAATAACTCACATGTTTATCTCTATTGACCATCTGACCAAGGATTTTCGGGGGAGACCAGCCGCTCTAAACAATCTGACCGTTGATCTTCCACAGGGCATGATAGGACTTATTGGTCCAAATGGTGCCGGTAAAACAACCCTCATGCGCATTCTCACCGGAATAATCAAACCGACTAAAGGTAAGATTTGTATTGATGGGCAAGACCTCTCTTCCTCGGCCAACAGGCGAAATCTAAAACGGCACCTGGGTTATCTGCCACAGCACATCACCCCCTACGAGAACCTGTCCCCGCTTGAATTCCTTGACTATATCGGCATCTTGAAAATGATTGACAACAAACACGTGCGGCAGGAGCAGGCGCATACCCTCCTGGAGCAGGTGGGATTGGAAGACGTGATGAACCAACCTATCGGAGGGTTGTCCGGGGGTATGAGGCGCAGGGTTGGCATCGCACAGGCCCTTATGGGCGACCCCCAGCTACTGGTAGTCGACGAACCCACAGCGGGGTTGGATCCCGAAGAGCGCATGCGGTTCCGCACGCTCCTTGCCCAGCTGGGGCAGGATCGAACCGTTATCCTCTCCACCCACATACTCGATGATGTTGCACAAACCTGCCCTTGGGTGTGTGTATTACGTTGCGGACGCAACCAGTATGACGGGCCGACAGAGGGGCTGATCCATGAAGCCGCCGGTCATACCTGGATCACGCCCCCTATCGCGGCCCCACCGGAAAATGCCACAATCATCAACGCGGAACCCACCCCACAGGGGACAAGATACCGCATAGTTACCGATACACCGCCCGCGGGCTCTGTAGAAACTGCGCCCAACCTTGAGGACGGATATATGGCTTTGGCCAGCGAGCGCTAGAAACCGCCTCCAAGTATGAAAGAACGTCGATAATTATGAAACGAATCAAGCAGAGCCTTAGGACCCTTTTCCTGATATGCGCCACAGTTATGCTGACAGTGGGGGTTGTCGGCTGCGCTGATGGCATGAAGCACCCTGAAGAGTATTCCACTGATGGAAGCAATAAGGTTGCAGCTACCAGTAACCCGCAAACAATTTCGAAAGAAGATCTGGGTCACACCTGGCCTCTTAATGTTGATGAGGGCACCGTGTCATGCAAGCTCAGCAAGCAGGGAGAGCCCATCCTCCGCTTTACCACTTCAGATGGTGAACAGTACGCACTGAACCAGGTACAAGACAATGAGCATCTCAAAAGCATTGAAACATTAAAATCAGATAAGAGTAAGTCAGTAGGAACTCTGATGAGCTTCGCCTTCTCGGTCTGCGACGTCCCAAAATAAACCAGTTTTACAGAGCTTTGCGGTTTGTCCTCTTCAGGTAGCCTACCTGATCTTACCGGGTGCAGAGCATCCTGCCGGATTATGCATCTACATTCTGTTACAACCGTGCCATTCAACTGGCTGGCAGCGCAGTTGGAATGCACCTCTTACCACCATGTTTTGCCGGCCATCGAGACTGGAGCCAATAATTATCTGCTCAAAGACATAGAGCCTTATGTTTTAACCCACCAGCCGTTAGGGACATCTAATCGTTGCTCTTAGAATCAAATCTTGACGGGGGAGAAGGGCTTGAACTTTGCTCATTGACCGTGCGAGTTCAGATAAACTTCGGTCGGCTTTTTATCGACAGCCAAGGCAGCCGTAAGGGTAAGAGCCAGGCCTTCCGGAGTGTGAATCCTGGCTTCAAGCGAGTTCCACGGCTTACGTATTGGAGCTGAAGTGGATCCCGGACGAAGGCACTCGCATGCATCCACAATCTTGCCTATCTGCTTTTCCGTGACTGCTACGCTCAGGTTTCCTATGGACTCCATCTCTGTGTCAGGGCTGCCAGTATTGGTACCACTTTTACGAATCAGCACATCCTGAAAGGCCCAGCGCCGCAAGTGAATCATCATGCCTGGCATGGTGTATAAATTGACGAAACCCAATCCCTGCGTCCAGAAAACCTCTGATTCTTCTAGATCATGGCTATACAGGCACATGAACATGGGCATGAGGTAGATGCCCCTATAAGGTTCCGGCGGCTCCGCATCCTTCCCTGGCTCCGGCACGGGACTTATGCCTGCACCTGTATAAGCAGAAGCTTTGGTCTGGTCATGGTTGTGCATGGTTACCTCGTTCATTAGTTGAAGGATTTTCAATTGGGTTGTCAAACAGAAAAGTGATACGTGGATGGAAGATACTGACTGCGTCACTCCCATTTGGCGGTTGACGGATCTATCCCGATTGCACGCGCTGCGGTTTCGATTGCGACCAGTATCCATTGCGCCAATCCAGGTTCCAGTTGTTCATAGTGGGATCTGAAACGTGGGTCAGCCACATACATGCGTCCAAGAATGACGTGCATGGAAGGCGTTACGTGGAACCATGACAGAGCCTGCCGATGCTCGTCAATCAGTTCTAGAACCTTATCTGAGGACGGTGGCAGACCTTTTCGCTTGGCTTGTGCAAGCTCACTTTCTACATTTTTGAGCCGGGCCGTGTCCTTTTTCCGCTCTTGCTCGGAGCACATGGCTTTTCGCTCCGCATACTCAAGCCACTGCCTGCTAGTACCCCAGCGTTCGTATGCTTCCGAAAAGTACTGGTCCTCCTGATCGGTCTTGGTGGCGGCTGAATCATTACCCGACTTCCCCTCAGCAAGGGCTATGAGCTGGTCCAAACGATCCGCAGCTTTCCTAAGAAGCTGGATTTTCTCCTCAATTCGCGAGCGCTGACCCCGCAACTCGTCCAAAGCCAAGGGTGTCTTGCAATTGAGCAACGCCTTGATTTGTCGGGCATTGAAGCCCATCTCCCTGTATGTCACAATTCGCTCCAGCTGTCCGACGTCATCCTGCAGATAATGCCGGTAATTCGACTGGTCGCGAAAGGGGGAGATCAGTCCTTCCTCCTCCCAGTGACGCAACATTCTCCGACTGACCCCAGTAAGCTCAGACATCTGACCGATGCTCAAGCCGCTCCTGCTGCCATCGCCACTGAATTCGCTCTCTCGTGTCATGCCTTGACCCTAAACCCTGCCATTATGTCAAGGTCAAATCGTTTGTTTTCTGGGGGATGGGTGAGTGAGTGCATGCACACGCCGGCCCCTAGCGTCCCAATATCCAGTAACAGGTTCTTGATGAGGACGCTTTTGGTTCTGCTCGTTTGCAAAGTAGCCCCTATTCAATCATGAAGACGACTAAATCCAGCAAGACTCTTTTCCTATGGATATAAATCAGCCTCATCAGCAGCGACTTGTCCCCTGCAGGGGACAGTTTCTTTACCCGCGTTGAGGGATTGCATCCGCCGAACTTGCATAGGAATCAGTTGAATTCCGATTGGAAGGGGAGGCACAATGACATATACGGACGAAAACAATGACCCGCAACTGGCTGTGGCCACACAGGGGCTGGTCAAGGCCTATGGCGATTTTAAAGCCGTGGACGGGCTGAATCTACGGGTGCCGGCTGGCGAGGTCTATGGACTGCTGGGACCAAACGGAGCCGGAAAATCGACCATCATGAAGCTCCTTCTGGGATTGACAAAACCGACTTCCGGAAGCATGTGGCTGCTAGGACAGCAAGTCGGAAAGAAGACCACGATCCAGCCAGGCCGTGTGGGCACCACTGCGCGGCACAATGCCCCAAAGCCAGATGAAAGATCCGACGGATACACGATGGAGCACCCGTAAGGGGACGGCTGTGCCTCGTCACTCCAAGAGAGCGGACAGGTCAGCCCCGTTTCTCCTCGTCTCGCAGCTCGTCGAAGTCATGCGCCGGTACCGTACCTGAAGGCCACCAGGGACCGGTCCAAACCGCACGGGCTCATCTCTTCCGCAACCGGGACGGCCGCCCACGGCTCTGGTCCACCGACACCGCCGAATTCAAGGCACTCCTCTAGAAGGCCGGCAAGGACTCGGCCGAACGGACCGGGCACAAGACTCGCTACTGCGCTGTCACCCTCATGCGCAAGGCAGGCAAGGACACCAAGGCCATCGAGGAGATGATCGGCCACACCAACATCATGGTGGACGACATCTACACCACCATCGACAGCGAGCAGCGGGCCGACGCGGTCAAAGCCATCCCCGACGCCCTGCGGCTGCCTATGTCGCTCCTACCCGCAGGCTCCGAACCGACCGGAGAACAAATTGCGGAGGAGGAGTGGCGACCCCACGAGTACTCTGTGGGTCAACGCAAGGGCGTGGGCGGCAGGAAGGCGGAGCCCGACAAGACTTGATAATAAGGAAAGTCCTGCCGAAGCGAGGCAGATGTCGTTAAGAAGATTGGGCCGACACAGGCATGCGAATACGACAGGATTTCGAACACTTGAGGCCATGACCTGCGCGTCGGGGAAGCTTGACTTGATGAGCGTAAAACAGACTGTGCCCATCTTTAACTTATTTATTGTGTCCCGAATAAACAGTTTCAATCCCTGATTGTTTTTACTGAGAGAACTGATTGCTTGACTTTCTCCGATGCGAACAAAATAAATGTTGAACATGATTTAAGAAACTGAACTCCGCACTGCGTTGGGAAATGGGCAACAATAATTCGGCACTCCGCGAGATGACAAATCCTTCAAACTGAGCATCACAGCCCATCAGAATCTGACTATCAACTAAACTAAAAAAAAAATAGATAAGGGACGCTGAACAAACGAATGTAGATATGACACAGCAAACAGCTATATCGTATGAGGAAAGCAAAGCTCAATCATCAATGTCGGAGGAGGAAGTTCACAAGAATGTGCAAAATTCAGAAAGATGCAGAAGTAACAAAGTTGGAGCTTGCTGCTGTTTATGATGATTACAAAGTAATTAAGAGTCAAATACAAGTTGATGATGTAGTAAAACGTGCGATCCAGGAAGTACCTGACAATAAACCCACCGGTCGCGAAGAAATCAAAAAATACAAAAAGTACTAAAAAAGAGCTACAGCGCAGAATAGACTATTGGGTCGAAAGCAAGACAAGAGAGAAACTGACTTGCTTACAAAAAATAGTTCTATTCGGTAGTATGATTATTATAGTTTCCATATTTGCCGTCCAGCAAAGATTACCCTTGATATTAGAAATTTTCTCACCTGAAACTAGACGTACCATATACCTCATCTGTTATTTCACGGTTCTCATTTTACCAGCCATCAGTGCAGCTTGCACCAGTATCGCTAATATAGCGGTGAAGAGATATGATAGAGCAATAGAGCTGCTGTGCGAAAAAGAGCAAAAAATCTTCAAGCGGTCAGCAGCATACCAACATAAAATCGCTTGGAAAACAATCACAGAGGCTCTAACTGTCATAACAGCATTCATCGCTGCAATCAGTCTGATAAAAGTCTAACTCTGGTTTCTGCACTGTGGAAGAATATTATCTGAATTATAATCCCAAAGTAACCAATAGATGAGGGAAGAAACCTATCAAGATAAGCTCCGAATCCCCCCCCCCCGTCCGCTCCTTCGAGCTTGCAATCTACTCCAAGTCTTTCTTCCTATATTCGTGGATGCCCTTCTTTGCCAGTCGCTTCCACTTGTCCGTCGTCTGGGCGCTGACGGATTACTCTACGCATACCGAGCCGCATTTTTGAATCCTGAAAGTGGATTGGTATGTACCTAGTCATTAGAGCTAGTGAATTTACACCCTATTATCAGTTGCGTTATTTTGTGATGGCTTTCGAATGCATCTCAATATTTGTAGAAACACAATGTACATAGTATATGCCTATTAAGCGAAGCTGATAGAGTAAGAAAACGGATCGTAGGCCAATGAGGAGCAGAAAAGATGATACCGGACATAGAGCCTAGCGGTTTTTTGCCTGTTGGCAGGTATAGTTGCAGTCTCAATGAGGTGAGAACCCGTTTTGTTGATTCCGAAAGTTATGCTCAATCAGTGACAAGACGAGGTATATGGTCTGATTTTTTGGATTACCTCTCTGCTTTGCGTTCTTTGACACCGGTCTGTGCGGTTTGGATAGCAGGGTCGTTTATTAGTCGGAAAATCAATCCGAATGATATAGATATCGTGCTGCTATTGGATGGTGAGGAGCTGGATGCTAGATTCCCTGATATGAGTGTACAAGCGAAGAACTTCCTCCTCGCGTCTGGCAGAGGGCATCTAGGATGGGCTCACTTACGGATACCGCTGAAAGTCGATACGTATACGGTTACTTGGCGGGCATTCATGAACGGAAACCCGAATGATAACAATCGTACTAATTACTTTTCATGGCGGGGATATTGGGATGACTTTTGGCAACGTTGCAGATCTAATCAACCTTCTTCATTGAGAAGAGACTCAAGACCTGAACGAGGATATCTGGAGGTGGTTCTTGATGGCTACGGACAGTGACCGTGATTTGCCTGTGAATTCTGCGGGTATCGAATCTACTGGTAGACACAACCTGATTGACCTTATCCCTTCTAATATGGCTGTTCCGAATTTCGAAGCGTCTGATTTAGATAGAATATCCTTCGAAAGTTTTGTATCAAGTCATACGAATCAGCCCGGGAGAAATCTGACATCAAAAGGCCGTTTGCACGTCATAGAAGGCAATTCATCTGAGCATCGCGCCGATTTGAGGAACCTAAGTAAGTTGTTGCTGAATTTTCAGAATTTGGCGGATAGTGTGGGAGGATCCCTAAACGGGCACAAAAGCAATCGAGGCAAGCTGCCTTCAACTGTACTGGAGAAAACTCGCCTTGATTTAAACGCAAGTCCTATGCCCGGTTCCGTGGTTTTCTCAATCAGCCCCAGGATATTGCCTAGTGCTGAACTGGAAGGCAGAGATACCGCGCTCATCGATCCTGAAACGGACCAATTACTGGACCTTGTTTTTCCAAGAATCAACGAGCTTTTTGGGTTGATGGTTGCATTGCCAGAAGATCCGACCCAGGAATTGGAGGCGGATAACTCGATTCTAGCGAATCAACTACGGGAACTTGGGCCAAGGGTAGCTTCTTCGCTACATCATCTGGCTGACAGTTCATATCATAGTAATCTGTCTCTAGATTTGTCCTGGGAGGAGCCGGGGAAACCAACCTTGCAGTCAGACCGTCTAACACCATCTCTTGCGGAACGTGCAGCTGAACTTATCTCTCACAGCTCTACTGATGAAGAAGAATCGCAGATTAAGGGTGTCATGCGCACCGTCAGCGACATTACAGCTTTGGCTATCACACCCTTTGAAAACGGAAACCCGTTGGAGACCATACATGTTGTGGGATCTAATTTACCTGAAGGGTCACTCGAAGGAATTGAAGTTGGTTCGCGTGTGGTTATAGAAACAGTAGTGACTAGGACATCGGGATCATTCTCTGGTGAAGAGGGCGAAAAGTATCGAGCCACTGCAATTCACCTCCTTTAGAGACAGATAGCGCATGCATTGTTTATTTACGATGTGTACTTGCGGTCTATTAAGATTTGCGCCCGGTGCCAAGTCCGCCACGACTCTGAACCAGTGAAGAATCACTTGGTGTTGCAGAAGTCGTTTGCCATGTAGGTGATCAAGGCTGGATATCTTTGCTCTAGAGATGGCAGGGTCGTCTTTCCATATCTCACGCGGTTCCGCTCCGAGGCGAACATGGGTTACAGCCAGTCCGGCCGCCAGCATTTCAACCCTACTGGCGGCAACTGCGATTGTTCCTTATTGGCCATCCTCTGCCTGAAGAGGCCGGTTTCAACACGGGGCAGGCGACCTATACGGGGTAACCTCTCCGCGGCTCACCGCTCGCGGCTGAGCCAGGCTGCCTAACAACGGCCGGCCGCAGCTCGGCGACATCCTGCTCAATGACGTGCACCAAGTCGCGTTCTACCTCGGCAACGGCAAGCTCACCCAGACCGGCCAAAGTGAGTACAACAGCGCTGAAGAGGCCAGGGAGACCAAACTGGCGGCGAAACTAATATTTCCAACTATTACAACTTTCTTTGGGATTGTTATCTCAGGTGGAATGGTGATGATGACATGCCATTGAGTGATGGAGATATCAGCAGACTGAGTAAGACCGCAACACGGGAGGTGTTATCCTATACCTACAGTAAATCGACCACGCCGTTCAACTACCTCACCGCAAGCTACGATGGGTCGCAGCCGTCCCTGGACAAGGCCAACAAACTGCCCCATGAGCCATGGCCTACGAAGGTCCCGGAGCGGCGGACTGCGAGGACGCCTACGGTGCCATCAACCAAGCGGCCGGCTCGGCAAAGGTAAGACAGGTTAAAATCGAGGCGCTCGAGACGGCGGTCAAGGCGGTAAGCGCGGTCAACGGGATCGACCCCACGGGCGACGCCGACATCGTCGACAAGGCCGTACACGATCTGCTCGACCACATCAAAATAGTCGTGACCGCCACCAGCGGCGTCTAGACCGCATGTCAGCAAGCAACTCATTATTTTTCACCCCCGCGCCCGACACCAAGCCTGGGAGCGTGGGCGTTTTCGCGTTTCAGCGAGGATTTATCCATGTTTCCGACGATCTGCCCGCGATGGCTTGCACACATCACGGAGTCTGGTCTTGTCGTGCCGTCCGGCTTCCCCTAATAATGCGGACGGCATGATATTTTATTTGAGGCATTGGCTGAGTGTGCTGGTGGTCTTGCCTTGGATGGAGTGGCGATGCATGTCGTAAGAGTTGAGCAACCGCCAATGCTTATGTTTTTATGATCATGCTCATTTTGCAAAACTAATGAATATTGACCATTGCTATCACCATGATCAGAATTCGACTAAAAAGCAATTCGAAGTATCCATCAACTTCTTTTACTATGGTTTCATAGCCTGCACTAACGTCTAAAGTTCCAGCCTCAGCTTATCAATATTATTTTTGATAGTAGTTGAAGAAGGTTTCATTGGTTTTCCAGGCGAAGGTTTTTTGACATATAGATATCTCCCTCATACCTTTTGCCGTTCTGATGGATCTTTGTATTGCAAAGCCAGTCCCCACTTTTTTCTTCATAAAGATTGATGGATGGCGTGCCGTCAAGCCCGATGATAAACGCAGTATTCCCGGTATGCATATTCGCAACGCCATAGGACAATGGAAGCCGCCACATAGATTCTTTAACGTAAGCTATCACAGGCATGTTGTAAACGCCTCTGAAATTTTGTACACGCACAGATTCCGGAATTCTGCTCTTTGTGTTGTAGTTCGCGCTTAAATCTACTTCTATGCCTGAGCACTCTATGGTAATCGGCGGATTAGGCTCTCCAGCCCAGTCATAACCTTCAGGCTCTCTAGGATCCAAGACTTTTGGACTTATCTGCACTACGTTAGGCGCTTTGACCATCAGATGAATCACATCGCAGTAATCATAAACGGCGGGAATCGGTGCGAACGGTTCAATCTTTTCTCTGTCCTCATCCTTAATGCCTCAGATTAAATACGAATGCAAATAGTGATCACTACCGGAAGGGTTGTTTCCAATTTTCAACCATGCATCCATGATGATTTCACTCATATCTTTTAGTGCTTCGTCTACTATGTAAGCCTCCTTGCTAGGTCTTATTTGATCCTCATTCAGGATACACGGCAAAAACCGATAAACATGAAGGCCTATAGGCTTAGTCCACGAACTTAAGCAACTCGATAATTGCCTCGATGTCAGACCTATCATCTAGGTGTGGCCTATCTCCCTGATGACATCTCTTAGATCCCCGACAACCACCCGGCTATGTGCCGCGTCGAACGACGAGCGGGAGCGGCTGATCATCCTCTTACTCAAGAGCTTGAACCAAGTTATCGGCCTGGAGCAGCAGGCCGGACTCAGCCGACGGGACCGCGAGCGCCTCTCAGTCGCCCACCAGCAGATAAGATCTGACCTCGCCACAATGCGGTACTGGGCAACCAAGAAAACAGTCACGGAGATCAAGTGCGGGTACAGGGCGGATCGGTGATTTTGCTGATTATGGCACACAATTGGCACACAAGCCGCCGATTACCTGTTGCTCCAGGAGATAGGGTAAAACCCCTACATCCGTTTGGGGAGTAAGGGTTGTGTTGGTGACCCCGGAGAGATTCGAACTCTCGACCTACAGATTAGAAGTCAGTAGCTCGTCTCGTCTTTATCTTGTTACCGCAAACCTGGGAGCATCCCTTATGCAAGAGCTGCCCCCGCCGCTCAGCTCGCCTTCTGCTGGGTCAGATCATAAACAGTGACGCTATCAACCGTGGTTGCGGTATAGTGCTTGGCCACCCACTGTGAGATTTGCGTGGCAGTGTCAGAACCTCCCATCTGGTGGCCGCCCATCTCACCGGCTATGTAGTAATGAACCTGCTTATCCTTCACGTACTGCTTGAACTGTTCCAAGCTGGGGTAAGGGTCGGAACCATTGAACCCGCCAATGGCCATGACCGGCTTTTGAGAAGCCAGCTGATAGCCCGCCGCCTGCTGGGAGCCTGTTGTGGCCGCGGCCCAACGATAGGAGTCAGATGACTTTTCCAGCTCGGCGACGATCTTGGAACTAGATCGGCCTCCACCAAGTAGATTTCCTCCTTTCATCCTTCTGCCTCCTGGTCCACCCTGGAATGCAGATTTGCTTCTGCGCTGTGAACGCGTGGAGGGCGTACCCGAAGTGCTGGATCCCTCATGTGAACCCGAGGAATCCTGGCCCATGGGACCTGGTCCTTGAGAACCCATGCTGGGAGCCTGTTGACTATTCAAACTGCCACCAGGCATCTGGCCCTGCTTGCTCGACTGACCCTGCTGATTCATTGGGTCTTGGCCCATTAAATATGAACCCATGGGACCGCCGTCACCACCAGGTATACCTTGCTGCATATTGCCAGGTGCCATGCCGCCTGCCTGCCCACCGCCAGGCTGACCATTACCGGGCTGACCGCCACCGGGAGCACCTCCGGGCATACCACCGGGGCCACCACCCATGCTCCCTGAAGTCAGACTGGGACCGGCCAGGACGATTGATCCCATGTGTCCTTGGGATACGGTGTACAGCGTCCATGCAGCAGGGCCAGCCATAAGCCCTATGACTGAGAAAATGAGGGCTGCAAGAGCGAGTCGTCGTATTCGCAACAGTCCAGCCAGGGCAAAACCGAGGGCGCCCATGAGACCTATTATGAGAATGGACCACTTCAGCCACGGAAGCCACTGGGATCGACCTGCCAGGCTGAAATCCCAGAAGGCCGTGAAGGCGATAAGAATCGGCGTGACGATCCTGGCCCAGAGCTTGTCCCGGGCGATCCACAGACTGAATGCGCCGATGGCCACCATCGCAGCCAGGGCTGGAGCCAGAGCCACGGTGTAATACTGATGGAAAATACCGGCCATAAAGCTGAAAATGAGCCAGGTGACGGTCAGCCAACCTCCGAAAGCAATGACACTGGCCCTGCGCACGTCAGTGCGGACGGCCCTGCCGATAACCAGCAAGCTGATGACAATGCCGGCGAAAGCCAGAGGAGCCAGCCAGGAAATCTGCGTGCCGAACTCGCCGCTGAACAGGCGATTGAGACCAGTCTGGCCCCACTTACCACCGCCGCGACCGCCACCAGCCGGCATGCCGCCTCCCTCATGACCGTGGCCAGGTATGACGGATCCTTCTTCGCTGCCGGTCAAGCGTCCAAAACCGTTGTAGCCAAAGGTGAGCTCAAGGAATGAGTTGCGCTGGGAGCCGCCTATATAAGGTCTGTCGCTGGCTGGCACGATGACCGTCAGCAATACCCACCAGCCGGCAGCGACGATCATGGAAGCAATGGCAGCCAGTGAATCCAGGATGCGACGAACCATGCCTGTAGGCGAGGCCAGAAGAAAAGCCAGAGCAAAGCCAGGCAGTACGAGCAGCACCTGCAGTTGCTTGGTAAGGAAGCCAAACCCGATCAGAGCCCCGGCCAGGACCATCCACCATGTGCGCTTTCGATTGCCAGAAGGATGGTTGACATACTCCAGAGATCTGAGGAGCGCATGAGTAGCACCAGTCATCAGTAGCACCAGCAAGGCATCGGGGTTGTTGAAGCGGAACATGAGCGCGGCTACCGGAGTGAGCATGAAGATGAAACCGGTGACAATGCCCGCCCAGTTGCCCCAGTAACGACGCACGGTGGCATAGAGCAGGTAGGTGGTCGCCACCCCCATCAGCGCTTCCGGCAGGAGGATGGCAAAGGAATTCAAACCGAAGATGCGCACGGAAAGCGCCATCAGCCAGAGGGCTGCCGGCGGCTTGTCCACGGTGATGGCGTTCCCTGAGTCCAGGGACCCCCAGAGAAAGGCCTTCCAGCTGACCGAGCCTGCCTGGGTCGCAGCTGAATAAAACTCGTTGGCGTACCCGGAGGCCGTGAGGTTGATGAAGAATATTGCGCAGGCTGCAAGCAGCATGACACCCAGCGCCATCCAATCCCCACGAGTCCGTCGCGGCAGAATATACGCGCGGGAAGCGTGCTCATCAGCGACTACATCTGCGCTTGTTGATCGTGGCGGATTGAAAGTCCGCGAATGCTGGGAGAAGCCATAGCTGCTGTGAGAAGCCAATGAAACGTTCATGATAGGTGAAGTTTGCTCTTTCTGTATGTGATTTCGTTTGCTGTCAGCCGCTCAACATGCGGTAGTCTCTTTGCCTGGATTCTGCATACGTGAATGCGGGTCCTCCTCTTTGGCAGGCAAGAGGGATCCGCGCAGCTCATGCAGGCGGATCTGATCCCAGACGGCAGGGGAGTCCAGGTCAACGCGAAGCTGCTCGACCGCTCGGGCCTCCATACCCTCCCTGACCCGGTGCATGCCTTCCAGATCCTTCTTCACCGTGTCTGGGATGTCGACCGTCGAGCCGGCATCCTCTACCCAGCGGACAGGAAGCTCCAGCATGGTCATCCCAGCCTGTTGGGCTCGCACAAGCAGCTCCGTATCGAAGAACCATTCATCATCCTTCACCTGAGGCAGCAGGGCACGCGCAGCCTGGGCAGTAATGGCCTTGAAACCGCACTGGGCATCATGAAAGGAGACAGCCAGATATGAGCGGAGCATGAGGTTATAGGTGCGCGAAATGAATTCACGTTTGGGGGAGCGGATGACCTTAGACTGCGGCATGAGACGCGAGCCAAAGGCGATGTCGGCCCCGCCCTGGAGCAGGGGAAGAATAAGGCTGCCCGTAGAGCCGATGTCAGTGGATAGGTCCACGTCCATGTATGCGACGACTGCCGCTTTGGAGCTGAGCCAGGCCTGTTTCAGGGCGTACCCGCGACCCTTTCTCGCGAGGTGCAAGGCACGAACCTGGTTGGGGCACCAGTCACACAAGGACTTGGCTATCTGCCAACTGGCATCTGTGCTGGCATTGTCCGCAATCACGACGTTCCAGCTGAAGGGTGTCAGATCTCTGACGTGACGATCCAGGAAGCTGCATAAGGTGGATACGGAGTCAGCCAGCTGAACCTCCTCGTTATATATGGGAATGACAATATCGGCATCGACCGGTTTTGGACTGCCGTAGTAGATAGGCAAACCAACCTCACCCTCTGGGATTTGCCTGTTGCCAGAAGAGCGCCTGTAAGGCACATTGGACTGCCCACTAATGTTTCTTTCGAGAATGTTCGCTGTGTTCATGACTCATAGTAAACAGCGGCTTCTTGGGCTATTCCTCAAACTTGTCTTTATAAACTGATTGGACTCCTTAAAAAGAATCATGAGGATTTCTCAATGTTCGCTGATACAGCTGCACCAAATATCCGCAGTCAATGCCGCAGTGTTCTCGGCTATTACGCAACTGTAGATAGCTTGCCGCTCAAAAAAGTGCCACGGACAGAGTTACCACTTAGTACTGTTTCAGCGCTTAACGACGGCATCTGTTTGAGGATATTAGTACGAATATGACATACATATTGAGAAATCAAAACCGTGCATTTTAAATAGAGAAGATAGAAGACTCTATTGCCATATGGGCAGCTTCTGCCAGTCGTCCGGGAAGCCCATTGGTTTGAGTGGAATGCCAGGATAGCGGTTCATCAGGTCTATGAAGTTTGTACGCCAATGAGTGACGCCCAGTTGCTTCAGGAGGAAGTGTTCCATGGTCAGGAATCCTGCAGGACCTTTCGACTCCGGTCGGCGGAAGGGCTCCCATTCGTTACCCCACCAGTCGGCATTTGCGGGATACAGCTTGGGTTTGATGGGTGTCATCTTCGGATCTATGCAGTTCCAGAAGCGGTCATGGTGGGCGGTCTTGTTGCGGGCGACACGGATATTCTCGAGCCAACCGCGCAACAATTTCTCATTGCCGACACCGGGCTTGTTCGACATGATTCCCAGTTGCGAGGCCAACCTGCGTTTGATGGCAGGGTCAGCACCCTTGTAGAAGATCTTCTTGAAATCGCCGTAGGACAGGCAATCCACTAACATCCAAATGGGCGGCAGCGGGTCGCGGTAGGTGCTCTTGAAATGCTTAAGCTGTGGCAGCGAAGATCGCTTATAGTCCTTGGCTATGCCGGCAATCGCACTCTTATGCTCTTCGGTACTGAGTCCAGGCAGACCGGCAGGCTCAAGGTAACCGAACGGACCCGTTGCTTTGGCAAGTTCAGCAGCCATATAGCTTTTGAGAAAGATCTCGATGCTGACGATGCCATCGAAGACGATGTTACGTAGTTCCTGGTCGAACACGTACCGTTCCCAAATGGGATCCCAAGCAGTCTTCAGAAGAAAGGGCAACTTTCGTTTACTGCTACCCACCATAGGAGTAAGGAAAGGATACCAGTAGCCCTTGAGGCGATAATAGCCTACCAACTCCAAACGATCCGCAAGGTCCTGCACGCTGATGCCTGTCAACCCGTTATCCAGAAGCAGTTGGGCCAGGTCTGCAGAGTCGCGGTAAGGATGGCTGGGGTATGGGGGCAACTTGGTTGCAGTTGTGAATCCCATGTGCCCTCCGGGTAAAAAAATACCGCCATAGTATGCGTTCCACCCCGAAAGGCAGTAGAGGCAGTGGCGGCTTCTAACAGCACTGACTTTACAACGTGCTGGCGCCGAACGCAAAACTTCAAGACTCGATTGCCGCTCAGAGCTAAGGCTGAGCGTACACGGCACTCAACGAGATGATATCTCGGACCAGACACTAGGCGGTGGATTTGATTATGACCCCTCTACCAGACTCCCGCAGTTGCCCTGGGTACGCTCCTTTGTGGTTCTGCACAGAACGGGAGGATACCGGTGACCTCAACCCTGACCGTCCGCCAGGCCGAAGCCAGCCACATACGTCAACTGGTCCATGTTGACTACCACGACCTACGTGATTGGATGGAGGAGGGTGGCATAGAGGACTTGCGACTGTATTAGCGCAGGAATACATCCGCAGAAACCATCAGCAGCAAGGGAAGGCGCGGCCGCGTTGCCGGGGACTCTGAGAAAGAAACTGATGACGGCTTACGCTCAGCTCAACGTCGACCCCGAGGATCTTCTGGCCGATTATGAACTCACAGCTGGCGAATGAAAGGAAACGTGAAGAACGAGCTAAGCGCCGACGATATGCAAATAGGTATCAAAGGACCTGGAAATACAAATAATTCCAAGGCCTAAGACCTTGGAATCGTTGCTATTTGGTCGGGCCGGCGGGATTTGAACCCGCGACCCCTTGACCCCCAGTCAAGTGCGCTACCAAACTGCGCTACGGCCCGACGGTGCATCAGCACCGAGTAGAGATAGTAGCACAGCGTCACCGGGCCGACAATGGCCCGGCGAGTCCCGGCAGACAAGTGCAGACAGACGGGGCCACATGATCAACTTGCTATCATTATTCTGAACGATCGGCGCAACCCGCGTCGGCCGCAAGTCGTCCCAGCCCGGAAGGGGTTCCATGAGCACAGACGTTTTCGACCTTTCGGCCGCAAAGATGCGCGACAAGGGCATGAGCGAAGTCTCCATCAACCAGTTCAGGCACCTTTACGAAACCTGGGAACGGGGAGATGCCAAAGCCTGCGTGCGCGAAAAGGACATCACCCCGCTCAAAGATGTGCCCCGCACCAAGGACATCCACGACGCCATGGATATGAACATGGCCCTAGATGCGTTCTCCCGCACCGCCTTCATCAAGCTCAACGGCGGGTTGGGCACCTCCATGGGCCTGGAAAAGGCCAAGTCCCTGCTGCCCATCCGTCGCCACAAGGCCCGTCGGATGCGCTTTCTGGACATCATCATGGGCCAGGTGCTGACTGCCCGCAAGCGCCTAGGAGTACCCCTGCCGCTGATCTTCATGAACTCCTTCCGCACCTCCCGCGACACCATGCGCGTGGTCAAGCAGGACCGCCGCTTTGTCCAGAACGATGTGCCCATGGAGATCATTCAGCATATCGAGCCCAAAATCGACGCCGACACCGGCCGTCCGGTCGACTTCCCGGCCAAGCCCGATCTGGAATGGTGCCCTCCCGGCCACGGCGATATCTTCTCGACCATCTGGGAGACCGGTCTGCTGGACACACTCAAGGAGCAGGGGATCGACTACCTGTTCATCTCCAACTCCGACAACCTGGGCGCCAGGCCTTCAAGGACCCTGGCCGGTTATTTCGCGCAGTCCGGAGCGCCCTTCATGATCGAGGTGGCCGAGCGGACGGAGGCTGACCGCAAGGGCGGCCACATCGTCATCGACAAGGCCACCGGACACCTCATCCTACGAGAGATGTCCCAGGTGGATCCGCACGACCGCAGCTCGGCCATGTCCATCCGCAAGCATCCCTACTTCAACACCAACAGCATCTGGGTCAGGGTCGATGCCCTGCGCGACAAGCTGGCCGAATACGACGGGGTGCTGCCCCTGCCCATTATTGAAAACCGCAAGACCGTCGATCCCACCGACCCTTCCACCAGACCCGTGGTGCAACTGGAGACCGCCATGGGTTCCGCCGCCACGCTCTTCGAGGGAGCCATCTGCGTGCAGGTGGACCGCATGCGCTTCCTGCCCGTCAAGACCACCGACGACCTGTTCATCATGCGCTCCGACCGTTTCCATCTGACCGACTCCTACGAGATGGAGGATGGCAACTACGATTTCCCCAACGTCCAACTGGACGAACGCTACTACAAGTACATTGCCGATTTCGACGAGCGCTTCCCCTACGGGGTTCCCAGCCTGGCGGCTGCCAACTCGGTCACCATCGAGGGGGACTGGACCTTCGGCAGGGATGTGACCTTGTATGCGGATGCCCATTTGAGCGACCTGGGGCGTTCCTCATATGTGCCCAATGGCCAGTATGTGGGACCCCAGGGTATCGAACCGGACGAGTGGGTCTAAAGCCAGGCGCAAGAAGGTTCAGCCTGTCAAGAAAAGGGACCGTATTTGAGTGTTTGGCTCCCACGTTCCTGAAAATGAATCTATGATAGACAGATGTGCGCTAGGCGCACTAATAGTCAAAATTTTAACGATACGCGAGGACTGATGGCAGAAGGTACGAACGGAAGACGGCGTTTCTCAGATAAGTGGGGCAAACACGAACTCGATGTCCTGGCCGTCTTATCGTCCGCTTTCCCTCAATGGTTGACTTCTCGGCAGATAGCGCAGCGGGTCAAGGCCTATGCCGACTCCTATGGCGAGCTGGCCGATCAGGCTGCCAAGGCCGCCTTCGCCAAACAGTTCCAGCGTGATCGAGCCAAGCTGGCAGCCATGGGGATTGCCATCGAATCCCGCCAGCCCGAGTACTCCTCCAAGTCCGAGGGGCAGGATTTCGCCTCCTACCGCCTGCAACTGGGGGACGAGCCCCGCATCCGTATGCACTTCAACCAGGAAGACATGCCGGTGTTGGCCGCAGCCAACTATCTGGCCCGATCCATCGCCATGTCCCAGGAGGCATGCGAAGAGCCGGTCCGCCCGGCCTCGCGCACCACTCCTCGGGTGCCGCAAGTGCCCATCCCTGGTCTGGGCCTGGATTCCATAGCTCCTGGACTGGGCACCCAACGCATTCCCGACAACCTGGTCAAGGTCATCGACTCCCGCCGCTTCGCCGCCACCGTGGACGTGGACGGAGAGAATCTGAACGTGGCCTATGCCGACTCGGACGATCTGGCCATGTTCGTCCTGGAACACCCCGATGCCTCCATCGTCAGCCCGCAGGAGGCCGCAGACGCCTTCCGGCGGCGCCTGGACGCTGCCGCCCGCTTCAAGCTGGCCGACGAGTCGATAAGCCCCGGCGCGGCAACGGTCATTTCCCCGGAGATCGCTCGCACCAGCGTCGAGCACTTTGCCACCGACCTCAGTGATGACGACACCGACCTCAGGCACGCCCGCCGAGCCAGCGCATCCTCCTTCCAGACCGGATCCGAGGTGGATCGCCGCCTGCGGCTCATGCTCTTCCTGTCTGCACACCTGGGCGAGGAGTTCTCCCTGGCCGAGCTGGCCGAGCGCTTCATCGGCCACCCCAACAGCAAGGAAGAACTGCGCAAGTACGTCAACACCATCCACAAGGACATCAACACCCTGACCACGGTCTCGGACGACGGGGAAATGGCCGGCAGCCAGTTCTTCGACATCGACTGGTCACTGCTGGACGACAGCGGCATCGTCTCGGCCACCAATTCACTGGGGCTGGAACGACTGGCTGGCATTTCGCCCCAGTACCTGAGCATGCTGACCGCCTCGCTCAACTACCTGGCCCACTCGCCCCTGCTGCCCGAGCAGTCCCGCACCCAGGCCGAGTCGCTCTACCAGCGCCTGCGCACGCACGTAGGGCCTGGTGAGACACCCTGGCTCTCCCTTACCGGGTATGAGACCGAACCTAAGAGCTTCTCGGTGGTTCGCCGAGCCATCAAGACCGAGTCCTTACTGGACATGGAGTACACGGATGCCGCCGGCCGGACCCGCCGCAAGGTGGTAGCCCCTGCCAAGATCTTCGTGGATGAGGGCGTCTACTATGTCGCCGCCTGGACCGATATCGGCGACGCAGCAGAGGGCACTGAGGCTGCGGATGCGCCCTCGGATTCCAGCCGCCACCTCAAGCAGGGTACCGGGCGCAACAGGCAGTGGCAGGTTCTGCGAATCGCCAGAATCGAACATGCGACCATCGTCAAGCCCAGCCACAAGGTGGAGTTCCCCGACGTGCCGGTCAGCGAGCTACGCAAGTGGTCCTTCGACAACGGCACAGCCGCAGTCTTCATCACCGACCGGCCGGATCTGCCCTACATCAAGTCCCTGCCGGGCGCCTCGGTGGAGCCCTGCGGATCCGGGCAGAAGGTTCACCTGACCGTCTCCTCGGACTCCTGGTTCGTGGCCTTCTGCATCGCCCACGCCAAGCACATCACCGCAGTGGCGCCCAAGACCCTGCGCACCATGATCCTGGCCCGTGCCCAGCGCGAGATCACCATCAGCGACGCTCACGACAAGGAGCAGGACCGGCACTAGTCCCGGTCGGAGAGGAGTTCCATGCCTGGATGGATCTGGATCCTTCTGGTGATCTTCATGCTGGCCATGCTGATCGGTGGAGCCGTCTACGCCATCCGTCACGCCATGGCAGCCAGCCGCTCGATCGGGCGGGTTTCGGACGATCTGAGCCGCCATATGCCCCAACCCCCGGCTGCGGGGCAGACCCAGGCAACGGATAGGACTGAGGGCCCGGCCTTCGCCCTGCCCCTGTCGCAGTCAACCGAGCGATACAGCCAGGCCCATGCCCTGGTCCTGCAACGCAAGGAGCAAGGCAGGAGGAACCATGGCCGTATCTGGCGGCGGTGGAAGCAGTTCAATAAGTAGTTCTTGGAGGAACATGTCAGGTCATCGTCACCACGGACAGGATTCATCAGCATCCGAACCGGGGCCGGCGGAACGTTACGCCCGTTTCAGTCGTCATCGCAAACGAATGACCGGTGCGCCAGCACGCTTTCAGTCCAAGCTGCCCTTCCCTTTGGATGACTTCCAGCTGGAGGCCATCACCGCCCTGGAGGATGGCGATAACGTCCTGGTGGCCGCTCCCACCGGCGCCGGCAAGACCATTGTGGCCGACTTCGCGGTATTTTTGGCCCAGGAACAGAACGTCAAGACTTTCTATACCACCCCCATCAAGGCCCTGAGCAACCAGAAATACCATGACCTGGTCGACCGCTACGGCGAGGACCGGGTGGGACTGCTGACCGGCGACACCTCTATTAACTCCGAGGCGGACATCGTGGTCATGACCACCGAGGTCCTTCGCAACATGCTCTATGAGCAGTCCTCGACCCTGACGGCCCTGAAGTACGTAATCCTGGACGAGGTCCACTATCTGGCCGACCGCTTCCGGGGGCCCGTCTGGGAGGAGGTCATCATCCATCTTCCGGCCTCCACCCGCATTGTGGGACTGTCAGCCACCGTGTCCAACGTGGAGGAATTCTCCGACTGGATCTCCTCGGTGCGCGGACGCACCCATCTGGTGGTCTCCGAGCGCAGGCCCGTGCCGCTGGAGCAGCATGTCCTGGTCCAGGCTGACAGACACACCGAGCCAGAGATCCTGGATCTGTATCGGCACGACGGCTCAGGACGACAGACCCCAAAGATCAACCCGCGTCTGGTCTCCCGGCTGGCCCAACTGGACAAGGCCGGACAGGAACGCATCCAGGCCCGCGACAAAGGGCACCGCCACCGCCATGGCCGTGGCGGCAGGCCGGAGCGACGAATGGGGGAGCGGTATCGTCCAAGCCGGGCCGACGTGGTCGATGAGCTTGACTTCATGGACATGCTGCCCGGTATCTACTTCATCTTCTCCCGTACCGGTTGCGACCAGGCCGTCCAGCAGTGCATCCGGGCGGGTCTGCAGCTGACCACCGACGAGGAGGCCCGCCGCATACGGCACATCGTGGACTCCATGGCGGCCGGCCAGCTCAGCAAGGAGGATCTCAAGGCGCTGGGATTCTCCCAGTTCCGCTTCGCTCTGGAGCAGGGCTTCGCCGCCCATCACGCTGGCGTGGTCACCCTCTTCCGACAGATAGTCGAACATCTGTTCGAATTGGGACTGCTTAAGGTGGTCTTCGCCACCGAGACTTTGGCCCTGGGCATCAACATGCCCGCCCGCTGCGTGGTGGTCGAGAAGTTGGAGAAGTTCGACGGCACCGGCCATGTGGCCCTGACCCCCGGCGAGTTCACCCAGCTGACCGGACGGGCCGGCCGGCGCGGCATCGACGACATCGGCCATGTAGTAGTGGTCGATCACCGGGACTTCAGCCCCAAGACCATGGCCGCCCTGTCCAGCAGGAGGGTCTACCCGCTGCACTCCAGCTTCCGGCCCACCTTCAACATGGCTGTCAACCTGCTCAACTCATCCAGCTATACGCGTGCTCGGGATACCCTGGACCACTCCTTTGCCCAGTGGGAAGCCAACCGATCAGCTTCGGAGCTGGAGGAACGCATCGAGACTCTGACCAACGGTCTGGAGGACTACCGGAAGGCTGCCCAGTGCAGCCGTGGCGATCTGATCGAGTTCATGCGCATTCGCGCAGCCCTCTCATCAGCCCAGAAGAACGATCGCCGCCGCCTGAAGCGGCAGAGGTTCACCAGTGAAAAAGCCCGCGATCGGGCATTCCGAGATCTTGACCGGCACATCGATCAGCTGCGCGAGCAGGAGCGCAACCATCCCTGTCGCCAGTGCCCGGATCTGCCCAAACACCTGCGCTGGGGGAACCGGTGGATCCGCATGGACAAGGAGCTGCAGCGCACCCGGGAACAGTACGAGTCCAAGACAGGGTCAGTTTCACGCCAGTTCGACAGGATTTGCCAGATTCTGGCCGACCTGCGCTACACACGGCCCGTGGATCCTGACGACTGCCGACTGACCCGGAAAGGGCAGCTGCTTCGGCGCATTTACAGCGAGCAGGATCTGAGCCTTGCCGAGATCCTGGATCGTGGCATCCTCAACGATCTGGAGCCCGCTGAACTTGCAGCGGCCGTCTCCGGGCTGGTCTACGAATCCCGCCGTGGGGTAGGGGAGCAGCCGGGGGAGAGGGCCGGGTATCGAGCTCCCAGGCTGGTTGACGCCATGGAGGATATGAAACGTCAGTGGTCTCAGGTACAGGAGCGCTGCGACCAGGCTGGATTGGAGTTGCCCCCGGAACTCGACTTTGGCTTGGGGCCGACCATCTACGATTGGGCCTGCGGTGACTCGCTGACCACCATCCTGCGTGACAGCGATCTGACGGCGGGGGACTTCGTGCGCAACGCCAAGCGTCTGTCCGATGTGCTCACGCAGATCGTCCAAGTGGAGCCCTATCTAGGCAGGGGAGGGCACCACCTGGCCAGGACTGCCAGCATCGCCGCAGACCAGGTCAATCGCGGCATTGTGGCTTATACAGGCGTGGAGTGAACACGGGCCCAATCCGGGAATAAGTATCAGGTCAACACTGTTCTGTAGCTTGGAGGCAGTGACGGACACGAGTATGGAGGAATCATGGCAGAGCGCAGTCTTCGCGGCATGAGTATTGGGGCGAAGTCCCTGGAATCCGATCAGAATGTGGATTTTGCTGCACGCAGCGAGGTCGCCTATGTCTGCCCCAAGGGCCATCGGACTATCCTGCCCTTGGCTGAAGGCGCTGAGGTGCCGCAGGAGTGGGAGTGCCGCTGCGGGCAGATTGCCCACCTTGAAGGACATGACGAGCAGGAGTCCGGCAAGACCGGCAAACCGACCAGGACCCACTGGGACATGCTGCTGGAGCGCCGGTCGGAGGACGAACTCAAGGCAGTGCTTGACAAGCGTCTGAAAATGCACCGTGAAGGATGGTTCCCCGACTATGAGTAAATCACCGCGCCGTCTGGTTCTGCTGGATCTGGACGGCACCCTGACCGCCTCGCATCCAGGCATTATCGCCTCCGTGGTGCAAACTTTCAAAGAGCTAGGTCATCCCGTGCCCGATGAAAGCGAGCTTCGCCGATTCATAGGCCCTGCCGTTGAAGTATCCCTGCGCCGCAACGGCATCAGAGAAGAAGACATCGATAAGGGCGTCCAGATTTACCGGCGCTATTACAGCGAGATAGCGGCATTTGAGGATCCTAACCATCCTGGACAACACATCCCTGGACGTCTGCTCGCTACGGTCTTTGACGGCATCCCCGAACAGCTGAATCGTATGCACGAGCAAGGTCTGACCTTGGCCGTGGCCACCTGCAAGCCCGAGTACCAGGCCCAGCCGGTATGTGACCACTTCGGACTGACGCCACTGGTAGATGGCGTCTATGGTGCCAGCAAGGACTCCACGCGAATCACCAAGGCCCAGGTCATCACCCACGCTCTGCAACAGCTTGGCTTTGATGCCAACCAGGGTGACCGAGCCCTTATGGTCGGCGACCGCTGGACTGATGCCGATGGTGCGCTGGAAACCGGCCTGGACTGTCTGGGATGCGGCTGGGGCTATGCTGAGCCCGGAGAACTGGTATCTCACGGCTGTTATCGAGTCATCAACCAAGTCGACCAATTGTGCCAGGCTGCCGAGGATTACTTCGCCAACGATCAAAATCAGCACTGAGTCGGCCAGAACTGTATCGTCTCTTTTAGGGTCACCCGAGGTCACCTGGGTGACCCTTATAATTTGTGAGTGATGCTATTGCAACCTCACCGAATTGGCCACAACCGAGTAACCATGAAATCAACGGAAAACGCAAAATCGAATCGTGACCTAATAAGCCGATAATGTACGTTATGTCAAATTACTTATCGTTTTTCTCCCCTGTTTCGGCTTCCACCGCGACAATCATGCAGCCCGCTGACGCTGCTCGTGCTGCTGCTCCAGGCGCTGGCGCAGACGCATAGCCGTCAGCTCGTCGATAGGTCGCTCAGGCAGACCCGGGGTCAGCTGTCCAGTAGTCAAATCCACATGATCACAGGTCTGCAGCTCAAGATCCATGCGATGCCAGATAGCACCCACAGAGATAGCAAAAACGGCACGCCCGGACTGCATCAGCGCAAAGACCTGATCAGGTCCTGAACATTCGGTGACCTGATCACCATCGCAGACCACCGTTACATGCTCGAGTTGACCGACTGTTCGACGCTCGAGATAGTTCACCGTGTTCGTGGCATTGACCAAATTGACACCGGCATCCAAGAGACGCTTGAGGACAGCCAGGATGACCACATCTTTGAAGGAGTAGAGCCTGCGGGAGCCTGACCCGTGTGAGGCCTTGATTGACGGCTCTACAATCCTTTTGCGAGCCCAATAGTCCAGTTGCCGATAGGTGATGCCAGCCACCTTGGCCGCGACCGTTCCCCGGTAGCCCCGGGTCGTGCCCTCAGCCTGCTCAGGCGAAAAGAGTTCACCCTGTACCAGCGTCGGCATCTCACCGGCCATGTCATGCCCCCTGTCAGTTCTTGGCGATGACTGCCCGATTATCGAAGTAGACCAATCTGAACTTGCCGATCATGATCTCGTCGCCATTGTGCAGGTCGGCCTGGTCCACGCGTTCGCGGTTGACATAAGTGCCGTTGAGGCTGCCAGTATCCTCGACCCGAAAACCATGGTCAGTCCGCACGAATATGGCATGCGCCCTGGAAACTGTCGAATCGTCCAACAGAATGTCCGCCTTCGGATCACGACCCACGCTGACCTGATCCTCGTCCAACAGATAACGCGATCCTGACACCGCTCCCCTGGTAGAAATCAGCAGGGCTGTACCCTCAGGCAATCGTGCCATGGTCTCCAAGTCGTCCTTGGTCAGTGGACGGTCACCGTTGGAGGTGACTGGAATGTTCAGGGCCGGCATGCCGATGATGGTCGTCTCGCCCGCAGTGGGAATAGGATCTGTCATAATTGCCTATTCTACAGGCTTTGCATACTGGTAGTCCTGCACGCGTCGAACCTGGTCGATTCTGACACTATTTGACTGCTCCACGGATACGGTCGCATGGAACTGCACCTTGATCCGCGAACCCACTCCCCCGGCGATCTGGACGGCATTCTGCAGGCTGTCCGGATCCCCAATGGCCTTGACAACGTAGGGGCTGCGCAGCTTGGCGTGGTCACACTGCAGGCCGGTGCGGGTGTCCAACAGATAAGTACTGGTAACCACCCGGACATCGTTGAAGGATATGACCTCGGCGCCGGCGTTGCGCAGCTCTTCGATCAGATTGAACATGGTAGAAGCATCCACCCGATCACTGTCTTCGGTGACTGTCACCACCACTCCCCTGCCTTGTGCAGGCAGCCGCCCGGCCAGGATGCCGCTGCTCTGCTCATTCTGCTGGGCTATGCGGGCGGCTTCCTTTTGCTTGTCGGCGGCGGACTTGATGGAGGTCAGTTGCTGGTTGAGCTGGCTCTTGCGCTCCTCCAGCTTGTCGACCTGGTTGCTGGTCTCATCCAGCACCCGCACCAGCTCCTCCTCGGACAGACTCTGGTAGGAGGACTGGTTATTATGCACCTGGACCGCATACCCAAAGCCCAACAGGGCGCACATCAGGGCCACCAGGACGCTGGTAACCAGCCTGACCCTGGTGGCGTTGGAATTAAGGGTGCGCAGAGGCCGACGACGAACCACCGGAAACGCACCGGTCTGTGTATCGTCGGCCGGAGCCCTGACCCGTCCGGGCCTCCTAGGCGGAATGCTCTTGGGCATTCCCTCATCGCGCTTCTTCCTCAGGGTGTGTCTCATATGCTCACCCCTTGAAAATGAACCGCCGAATAGCGGAGACGTTGGAGAAGATGCGGATGCCCAGCACCACAATGACGGCCGTAGACAGCTGAGAACCCACGCCCAACTGGTTGCCCAGGAAGACCAGAAGTGTAGCCGTGATCACATTGGAGATGAAGGAAACCACGAAGACCCGGTCCGAGAAGCTGCGTTCGAAGTAGGAGCGGACCGCGCCCATCAGAGCATCCAGGGCGGCCACCACCATGATGGGCAAATAAGGCTGCAGGACAATGGGAATGTCGGGCTTGAGGAAGATGCCCGCCACCACGCCTAGGATCAGGCCGAGAATTGCCGACATGTCAATGACTCCTTCCGGCATAGGACAGATTGGGCAAACTCACTGCATTCAGACTCAGGCGTCGCTGTTTGACCACATTGATAGTGATGTTCGCCTTCTTCAGGTCCCGCAGACGGCCCTGCAGATCGCTACGAACCATCAGATCGGACAAGGCACCTTGATCGCCGATGGCTTCGATCTTATAGGGTGACTCGATCGAGGTGGTCCCCACCAAAATGGTCTGACCGGCCGTACGCACTGATGTCTGTGTTCCTATTCTATTGCCGTTGATGGCGATGGCTTCGGCCCCCGCAGACCAAAGCTTGGTCAGGAACCACTGCAGGTCCTGGTCGGTGAGCAATTTGATCTGATCAGCATTCTCCCGGGAATCTTTGGAGGCAATGGGGTTGGCCAAGGTGATGACGACGCCCTGCCCCTGTACCTTGCTGGTGCCGTTGGTCAGATCGTCAGCGGTCTGCGTACTGCTCTGCCCCTGGCCGCCCTCTTGAGCCGAGAGCGTATCGATGTTGCCGTTAAGATCCGAGATCTGACTGTTGAGATCGTTGGCACGCTTGCTGACCGCCTCCACCTGGGAGATGAGCTTCTCACGTACCTTCTGACGGGGGTCCCGGTGCAACACCTGCACTATACCCGTGCCTGCCAGGCCGACCAGTACACAAATGACGAAGACCAGTATCCGATTGACCCAGACGCTCAGCGGCGATCTACGCTCGGCAGGCAGCAGACGGGCATCCTCGAACATTGGATCCATGGGACGGTTGGTCAGGTCGTCAATCAGCCTCAAAGACTCATCAGCCATGCGCCGACGCATGGACTCCTGCGCAGGCTCCGAGCTCTCCTGGTCCACATAGTGACGTTCCAGACCTGCACTGGAATGCGAAAAAGCCGCCCGACGGTGAATCAAGGCACGGTCAGGCGGCACGGGGAAGGATTCGGGGGTCATCTGCGGCTCAGTCATGATGGCTGTCCTGACGAAGCAACCCGATGCCCTGACGTGCGTAGATCAGCCCTGCCAGCCAGTAAAGGCCAACCCCCCAAATGACGGCCGCAAGTGCCACCAGGTGGAAGAGACGGAAGAAGGTTGAAGTGCCCACGTCCGCAAAAATCAGGGCCGGTATGGCCAGCATGAGCACGGCCGTTCCGGTCTTGCCAGCGAAGTGCACTGGCAAGGGGCCATAATCGTGCTGGGCCAGCGCCAAAACCAACAGACCCATGAGCACATCCCGGACACCTACCAGGGCCAGAAGCCACCATGGCAGTATGGAGGCGATGCTCAGGGCAAGGACGGAACAGAGAATCAGCAGCCGATCGGCAACCGGGTCAAGGATCTGCCCCAGCTTGCTGACCTGGTTGAACCTGCGGGCAATGATCCCATCCACACCGTCTGAAAGGGCCGAAATCAGCATGACCACCAAGGAAATGATCAGATGACGGTTGGCCACCAGATAGGCGATAAGAGGTATGGAGAGGATACGAAGCAGGCTGATGACATTGGGTACGGTTAGAATTACCGACCTTGGCTCAGGGCTGTACCTGCTGCGTGAAATTCGATCAATCAGTGCCATCCGACTACATTCTAGAAGCTTGAAGGGCAGTTACAAGGATGGCACGCGCACCGATCTCATAGAGGCGATCCATGAGGCTGTTCACCTGGTCCCTGGGAACCATGGCCCTGACTGCGGCCCACTGCTTGTCGTGCAGGGAGGAGACTGTCGGCGACTCATAGCCTGGTGTGATGCCCACGGCCATGGCCACGCGCTCAACCGGGATGTCGTAATCCATCAGTACATAGCGGCGGGCTGTCAGCACACCCTCCAGCCTGCGGGACATGACCGCCAACCGCTCATCGTCTGGATCCAGACGGGGTGATCTGATGAGAATCCCCTCCGACTTGAGAATGGGATCGCCGAAGACCCGTAGCCCGGCGTTACGCAGGGTGGTGCCGGTGGAGACCACATCGGCGATCAAGTCGGCTACCCCCAGCTGAACCGACGACTCCACTGCGCCGTCCAAGTGGATCAGTTCGGCCTTGAGTCCCTTGCTGGTCAGGTAGTCCTCAAGAAGCCGGTCGAAGGTGGTGCCAATGCGCTTGCCGTCCACGTCCTGCAAGGTGTTGATGGCACTGGCTTCCGGAGCGGCGAATCTGAAGGTGGACGCGCCGAATCCCAACTGCGTGACCTCGACGGCCCGGGTTCCGGAGTTGAGCAGAAGGTCACGCCCGGTGATGCCCAGATCGATGGTTCCCAAGCCGACATAGACCGCTATGTCGTTGGGTCTTAAGTAAAAGAGCTGAATGTCGTTGTCGACGTCATCCACCACCAGTTGCCGATCGTTGGAACGCAGACGATAGCCAGACTCTGACAGCAGCCTCCATGCGGGCTGGGACAACATGCCCTTATTGGGCACCGCGACCTTCAACACGGCAACCTCCTAATTGCGGAAGCGAATCTACAGCGGGATAGGATCAGGGGTCACAGATACCTGTAGACATCCTCCAGGGTGATGCCCCGATCGATCATCATCACCTGAATGTGGTACAGCAGTTGGCTCATCTCCTCGGCCGTCCGCTCCTTGCCCTCATACTCAGCGGCGATCCAGGTCTCTCCAGCTTCTTCATTGATTTTCTTGCCGATGAAATGCGTGCCCTTATCCAGCTCGCCCACGGTCAAGGATCCTTCCGGACGTTCCTTGGCCTTGGTCGTAAGCTCCTCAAACAACCCATCGAAGGTCTTCATCTGGCTATCTCCATTCTTCCTGCAAAACCTGTCAGTCCTTGTAGCTTACCTGCGCGGCCTGTCTGATCTGGTCAATGGCCTTGGCCGGGTCGTCAGCGCCGTAGACCGCAGAGCCTGCGACCAAAACGTCGGCTCCAGCTTTTGCCACTATAGGAGCCGTGGTGGGGCTTACCCCGCCATCCACCTGGATGTGGGTCTTCAGGCCGCGTGCGGTGATCTGGTCACGAAGGCGGCGGGTCTTAGGCATCTGATTGTCCAGGAACTTCTGGCCGCCGAAACCTGGCTCCACGGTCATGACCAGAATCATGTCAAACTCATTGAGAATGTCGAATATCGGCTCCACAGGTTCGGCAGGGCGCACGGCCAGGCAGGCCTTGACCCCCATGTCGTGCAGCTGGCGAGCCAGACGGACCGGGGCATGGACGGCTCCGGTATGGAAGGTGACGGAGGCAACACCCAGCTTGGCGAATTCCGGGGCCCAACGGTCGGGATCCTCGATCATCAGATGCACGTCCACCGGTAGGTCGGTCACCTGGCAGATGCGCTCCACCACGGGCTCGCCAAGCGTCAGGTTGGGAACGAAATGGTGGTCCATCACATCCACGTGAACCATATCGGCATTGGCAATAGCCTTGAGATCCCGCTCCAAGTTGGCGAAATCGGCGGAAAGAATGCTGGGTGCTATCTGAATGCTCATGGAGATTATTCTATGTTGTACGGAAGACCGGCGGCACCGGTTTATGGCTCAATTGCACACCTACCGACTCCCGGATAGCCGACCCCTGTCCTACTTGCTCCGGGCCTCGGATTCCTGACGCACCTCAAGCTCGGTGATGGTCCGCAGCTTTTCGGACAGCAGGGAGGTCGGCTTGCCCTTGCGTGCTATGAGGACGAAGGCTGCAGCCGCCAGGAAGAAGACCGTCATGGACACCCAGACGTTGACCCTGACACCAAGGAACTCATGGGCGAAGTCGATGCGAAGGGCCTCGATCCAGGTGCGCCCCAGGGTGTACCACATGACATAGAGGGCGAAGAGCGAGCCCGCCTTGAGCACGTTCACGGCCTTGTGGCCGATCCAGACCAGGAGGGCCGCGCCAATCAGGTTCCAGATCATCTCATACAGAAATGTGGGCTGGAAGAGGGTGCCTGTCGGACAGGTGGCCCCGTCATAGCACTGTTCGCTGCTGCCAATGGCGGAACCTGCCGCATCGATCTTCAGTCCCCAGGGCAGCGTGGTGGGGGCCCCGTAGAGCTCCTGGTTGAACCAGTTGCCCAGCCGCCCGATGGCCTGGGCCACCAGAAGGGCA
Organism: Bifidobacterium sp. A11; assembly: GCF_000499185.1. Taxonomy (NCBI): domain Bacteria; kingdom Bacillati; phylum Actinomycetota; class Actinomycetes; order Bifidobacteriales; family Bifidobacteriaceae; genus Bifidobacterium; species Bifidobacterium sp. A11. The sequence goes on along the minus strand of NZ_AWUO01000008.1, from coordinate 36,906 downwards.
GGAGCCACACTGTCGGCCAGCAGGGCGGTCGGATAGCTCTTGTGACGGCACCAGGCCCAGCCTGCCAGTGCTCCCAGGAGGACCGCACCCCAGATACCCAAACCGCCACGCCAGATGCGCAGAATATCGGCTGGATTGCCATCAGCTCCGAAATACCGCTCAGGGGTGGTGATGACGTGGTAGAGCCTAGCGCCGACGATGCCGGCCGGTACCGCGCAGATGGCGATGTCCAGAATCTGGTCGGTCCGGCCACCCTCCTTCTTCCAGCGCCTGGCGGTGATCCAGGCAGCCACGATGATGGCCAGAAGCATGGTCAGCGCATAGAACCGGATGGTGACCGGCCCCAGATGGAAGCTGGAGATTCCTGGCGATGGGATGTAGGCAAGCGTCATAAAGCCCCAATCTAGCCCCTGGGCCTTACAGCCCCACTCACTTCCTGGCCTGGGAGATGCCCCAACGCAGGTCGGAGCAAACCTCGGCCAGGGACTCCAGTGCCTTTCTACGGTCCTTCCGCGGCCTGCCCTCGTCATCCAGAAGGCAGTGGACCAGGGCCGAGCCGACGATGACCCCGTCCGCGTAGGCCCCGACCTGAGAGGCCTGCTGGGCGGTAGACACCCCGATGCCCACGCAGACATAAGGGGCACCAGCCTGCCTGACTCTCGCCACCAGGTTCTGCGCCGAGTTGGACATGCTGGTACGTTCGCCGGTCACGCCCATCCGGGAGGTCGCGTAGACGAATCCTCTGGCTGCACGGGAGGTGATCTGCAGACGTGCATCAGTTGAGTCGGGCGAGACCAGATAGACCCGGTCAAGACCATACCGGTCCGACTGCTCTATCCATTCCCCGGATTCGTCGACGATCAGATCCGGGGTGACCAGCCCGGACCCGCCGGCCTCGGCCATCCGGGCGGCAAAATCCGCTACTCCGTGATGCATGATCAGATTCCAGTAGCTCATGACCAGAGCCCTGGCACCGTCCGCCTGAACCTGGCGGACCGCGTCGAAAACACCCTCGACCTTGACGCCATTGTCGATGGCACACTTGCTGGCCGCCTGGATGACCGGGCCATCCATGACCGGGTCGCTGTAGGGCAGCCCGATCTCGACGATGTCGACCCCGCTTTTCACCATGACCCGCATGGCCTCCAAGGATGTGGGCACGTCAGGGAATCCGTAGGGGAAGTAGCCGATGAATGCCGGCCTGCCCTCTTGGCGGAGGGCCTGCAGCGTGGACGCCACCAGGCTGGCCGTGCGGCTGAACCCCTTAGGCTGGACAGGCTGGGATTGCACAGGCTGGGGTTGGACAGGCTGGACGAACGTTTTCTGCCACTGCCATTGCTGGTTGACCATCATCGGGCCTCCTCTTCTGCTTGATCGCTTCTGCTGTGCCCGGCCTGGGCTTCCAAAGCGCTGGCCTCCTGCTCGGACAGGTAGCCGAACCATCTGCCCGCCGTGGCTACATCCTTATCGCCCCTGCCCGAGATGTTGATCAGAATGACAGGATTCCTGATTCCCTTGCGCAAAAGGTCGGTGGCTGCCTTGCTGGCTCCGGCCAAGGCGTGCGAGGACTCCAGGGCAGGGATGATGCCCTCGGTCCGGCAGAGGTCGCTGAAAGCCTGCATGGCCTCCTTATCGGTTGCGTAGTCATACTTGACCCGGCCCATGTCGTGCAGCCAGGCATGCTCAGGCCCCACCGAGGCGTAATCCAGACCGGCGGAGATGGAGTAGGTGTCCATGGTCTGACCCTGGTCGTCCTCCAAGAGATAGGACTTGGTTCCTTGGAAGACGCCGATCTGACCGGTGCCTGGCGACAAGCGAATGGCGTGCTTGCCCGACTTGGGCCCGTCTCCGCCGGCCTCATATGCGTAGAGGGAGACTCGTGGATCGTCCAGGAAGGTGTTCATGATGCCGATGGCGTTGGAACCCCCGCCGACGCAGGCCACAACCCCGTCAGGATGGTCGATGCCGTATGCGGAAAGCTGCGCGGATGCCTCTTCGCCGATGATCTTCTGGAAGTCCCTAACGATGGTTGGGAAGGGATGGGGGCCGGCAACCGTGCCCAGCAGGTAGTGGGTGGACTCCACGTTGGTCACCCAGTCGCGCAGGGCCTCATTAATGGCATCCTTGAGGATCCTGGTCCCGGTGGTCACCTCGACGACTTCGGCTCCCAGCATCCGCATCCTGGCCACGTTCAGGGCCTGCCTGCGGGCATCGATCTGCCCCATGTAAATTCGGCACTTGAAGCCCAGGAGGGCACAGACCGTGGCCGTGGCCACACCGTGCTGACCGGCACCGGTCTCCGCGATGACCCGGGTCTTGCCCATGCGCTTGACCAGGAGCCCCTGACCCAGGGCGTTGTTGATCTTGTGGGCGCCCGTGTGGTTCAGGTCCTCCCTTTTCAGGAAGACCCTGACCTGGCCGCCGACCCGATCGCCGATCAGCTTGGCGAATCGAGGAGCTGGTGTCAGGGCCGAGGGACGCCCCACATAGACCCGGTTGAGTCTGTTCAGCTCCTCACGGAAGGCCGGATCGGCCTTGGCCTCCTTGTAGACACGCTCCAGCTCATCAAGGGCGCCCACCAGGGCCTCAGGGACGAAACGTCCGCCATAGGGGCCGAAATAGGGACCGTCATGGGTCGACAGGGGTCTGGCCTCGGCGGCCTTGAAGCGGTGACCAGCATGAACCAGCAAGCGAACCGTACCCTCCTGGTCCTGGGAGGTGACCAGACCTTCTCCTATCAGGACCGCATCGGCCCCGGCCCGCGCGTACCGCTCCAGCTCGACCGTGCCGAACACTCCGGACTCGGCCACCTTGACCACATCCTTGGGCAGGTTGGAAGCCAGGCGGGCATACTGGTCGACGTCGACGCTCAGGTCCTTCAGATTCCGGGCGTTGATGCCAATCACCTTGGCACCGGCCGCGATGGCCCGTTCGATCTCCTGACGATCATGCGTCTCGACCAGGGCGGTCATGCCCAGGCTCCCGGCCAGGTCCAGCAGGTGCTTGAGACGTGTGTCATCCAAGGCTGCCACAATCAGCAGGATCATGTCGGCCCCGTTGGCCCTGGACTCCCAGACCTGGTAGTCGGAGACGATGAAGTTCTTGTTGAGCACGGGAATGCCCACGGCCTGTCTGACCTGCCGCAGATCCTCCAAGGATCCCAGGAAGCGTCTGCCCTCGGTCAGGACCGATATGGCCGAGGCACCCCCGTTGGCATACTGCCGGGCTAGAGCGGCGGGATTTTTGATGTCGGCAAGGTACCCCTTGGAGGGCGAGGCTCGCTTGATTTCCGCGATGATCGGAATGCCGACGCTCTCCCTGAGCAGTCGCGCGGCATCCAGAGGTTTGCGCTTCATGCTCCTGACCTGTTGCTTGAGACTTTCCAAGGGAATCTGTTGCACCCGGCTCCTTGCATCCTCCACGGCGCCGGCAACCAGTTCATCCAAGACGGTCATAGAGCCCTTCCCTCCAGTTTCCTGTGTATTCCCTGTCACAACCTTAGCGTCTTTCTGCACTGGATTACCCATTACCCTTCCTCGCTCTGCATCTGTGCCTGAGTACGATTGCCCTGCACCGCAGGCAGGGGCCCTCCGGCTTCAAAACATGACCTGTGTCCGGTGTGGCAGGCCGCCCCCACCTGGTCGACTTCGATGAGCAAGGCGTCCCCGTCGCAGTCGATGCTGACCCCCTTGACGTATTGGACATGCCCGGAGGTGTCTCCCTTGCGCCAGTATTCCTGTCTGGAACGGGACCAGAAGGTGACCCTTCCCGTGGTCAGGGTCCGTCTCAAGGCCTCCTCATCCATGTACCCGACCATGAGCACCTGACGGCTGTCATACTGTTGGACCACAGCGGCAACAAGTCCCTTGGAATCCTTCTTCAGCCTGGCCGCTATGCTCGGATCCAAACGTGCTTCCTGGTCCTTCGAAGACTGTGACATTGATCCTCATTCTCCTGATTTGTCCGACACATCCTTGCCGGTTGATTGTTTATGGTATGGGTATGGTTTCCCGAAGACTGCCAACATGGCCAGCAAGTGCCATGCAGCATGTGATGTCGAAATTATCTGCCAGATTGGGTTCAGGCCTGCCATCGAACCGGATACCCGGCCGTATGGAGCGCCTGCTTGACATCCTTGATGGACACCTGGCCGAAATGGAAGACGGAAGCCGCCAGGACCGCATCGGCCCCGGCCTTGACCGCAGGAGGAAAATCGGCTGCCTTGCCTGCGCCACCGCTGGCGATGAGGGGAAGGGATACGGCCTTGCGCACGTCGGCGATCATCTCCAGATCGAATCCCTGACGGGTGCCGTCTGCATCCATGGAGTTGAGGAGGATCTCACCGGCTCCGAGTTCTTGGGCCTGCTTGACCCAGTCGATGGCATCTATGCCGGTGGACTGATGGCCACCCATGGTGGTCACCTCATATCCTGAGGTAATGCCCTGAGCATTGGATCGGCGGGCATCGACCGAAAGCACCAGGACCTGACGACCGAACCGCTGGGCGATATCCCCGATGACCTGCGGATTGGCAATGGCTGCCGTGTTGATGCCGACCTTGTCGGCCCCCGACCGCAAAAGAGTGTCGACATCCTGCGGGGTCCGCACGCCTCCGCCGACGGTCAATGGAATAAAGATCTGGTCGGCAGTGCTCTTGACCAGGTCCACCATGGTGGCTCGCCCGCTTCCAGAGGCTGTCACATCAAGAAAGGTCAGTTCGTCAGCGCCCTGCTGGTAGTAAGCGGAAGCCAGTTCGACCGGGTCGCCCGCATCGCGCAGATTTTTGAAGTGGACGCCTTTGACCACACGGCCCTGGTCGACATCCAGGCAGGGAATGACACGAACCGCTACCGCCATGCGACCTGCCTTCCTGCCTGAACCGATTTGTTTGAGTCAAGACCTTAGCTGCTCTGGTGTCCGAAGACCCTGGCATGTCCACACTATGGCATGAACGCATTGCAAAAGCTGATTCAGGCCTGAAGCTTGACGGCCTTGGCTGCCAGCTGCCCGCAGGCACCGTCGATGTCCGATCCGCGGGTGTCCCTCATGGTTGCAGTGATGCCAGCCTTGTGGAGGATGTCCAGGAAGCGCTGCTCGTCCTCGGACTTGGAGGCCGTCCAACGAGACCCCTCGATTGGATTCAAGGGTATGGGATTGACGTGCGCCCAGTCGTCCCCGTAGTGGTTGAGGCGCTTGGCCAGAAGGCGGGCATGCTCGGCCTGGTCGTTGATGCCACGCATCAGGGCATACTCGATGCTGACCCGTCTGCCACTGGCCAGGTAGTAGTCGTGGGCCGCGTCCAGAACCTGGGTGGTGTTGAAGCGCCTGTTCATGGGCACCAGCTCGTCGCGCAGCTTGTCGCTGGGAGCATGGAGGGAGACGGCCAGACGGACCGGAATGCCCTCTTTGGTGAGCTTGCGGATGCCGGGGACCACACCCACCGTGGAGACGGTGATGTTCCTGGCCGAGATGCCGAATCCCTTGGGCGGCAGGGCGCTGATCTGTCTGACCGCGGAAAGCACAGCCCGGTAGTTGCCCATGGGTTCGCCCATCCCCATGAAGACAATGTTGCTCAAACGCCCGGGTCCTCCGGCAACCTGTCCGGACCGCATCATCCGGTAGGCGGCCCTGACCTGTTCCAGAATCTCGCCGGTCGACATGTTCCGGGTCAATCCAAGCTGACCGGTGGCGCAGAAGGGGCAGCCCATACCGCAGCCGACCTGGCTGGAGATGCAGAGGGTGGCCCTGGATGGATAGCGCATAAGTACGGACTCGATCCTGGACCCGTCGAAGAGCTCCCAGAGGGTCTTGATGGTCGTCCCCTGGTCCGCTTTCTGGACAGTGACCGGGGTGATCAGTTCAGGGAAGAAGCGGTGCGCGGCCTCCTGACGGCTGGCTGCGGGAAAGTCCGTGAAGTCGTCCGGATTGGTGGACAGATGGTTGAAGTAATGGTTGGCCAGCTGCGAGACCCGGAATTTCGGCAGGCCCAGTTGCGCGCAGACCTCCTGACGCTCCTGCTGGTCCATATCCGTAAAGTGGCGCGGCGGCTTGCCTCGACGGGCGTGGTCGGCCGCCAGAACGTCGCGGAAAGCCCCATCCTTGCCTCCTGGGGTGATGCCGGTTTCAGGCTCGGCACCGGTCAAATCGACATCTGTCATACCTCTACCTCATCCTGTATCAGCCGTCGATACCGGTCACAGACCGGTAATCAAAAGAACCAGTGTGATGAACGGTGCGGACATGAGGATGGAATCCACCCTGTCCAGCACTCCGCCATGGCCCTTGAGCAGGTGGCCCATGTCCTTGATCCCCAGGTCGCGTTTGATCAAGGATGCGCTCAGATCCCCTAGGGTGCCTGTGGCTCCGACCATGATGCCCATGAGCAGAGCGACCCACCAGATCCGCCCCCAAATCGCCATGGGATAGGTGGCCGCGAAGATGACCAGGGCGCCAACCAGGCAGCAGAGCATGGAGCCTGCCAACCCCTCCACGGATTTGCCGGGAGAGATGCGGGGCGAGATCTTGTGCTTGCCGAAGAGCGAACCAAAGAGAAGACCACCGATGTCGCTTAAGGCGGGCAGGAAAATCACCATGAATGCGTGTGCGGCGGGATGCCCGCCGAAGGTGGTGGGCAGGGTTATCAGACAGGCCAGGAGGGTGATGTAGACAACGGTCAGAAGGGTGACGCCCACATTGGCCAGGCTGCTTGATCGGCTCTCCCCATCTGCGGCGCCATAGGAGGCATCGGCCATGGTCTGCGCATCCTTGCCTGAGAGCTTGGCGTTCACCGCCTTGACCAGCCGACCGCCCAGGCGATGGTTGCGGGTGGCCGCAAGGGCCCCAACCAGGGCGGTGATCAGAACTCCGGCGGTCATGACCGCCACGTGATCAGGAGCGTAGAAGGAGGCCAGCATGGTGGCAGCCGAGCAGACCCAGAGCTCGACCACCGGTATATGCAGGCCAGCCGTGGCAAAGTCCACCCTGAGCTCCCAGAGCCCCAGGGTCATGAAGATCACGATCAGGTAGATGAATGCGTCGATGCGCACCAGGATGCAGGCCAGGATGATGACCACCAAAAGCGCGCCAGTGGCCACCGCCTGCGGCATGTTGCGCCCGGTCCGCTTGTTCAGGCTTGCGACGGCATCCTGACCGGCCTTCTCGGCCGAGCTTTCCTTAGTACTCATGAAGTGTGGACCCTCCCCAGGCGGATCAGACCTCGAGGATCTCCTTCTCCTTGGCATCCAGGAGCTGATCAATCATGTCGTTCTTCTGCTTGGTGACGGTCTCCAGCTCCTTCTGCAGCCGGTTGCCTTCATCCTCGCCCAGGTCGCCATCCTTGACCTTGGCCTCCAGCTCTTCCTTAACCTTGCGCCGGATGTTGCGGACGGCCACCTTGCCTTCCTCGGCCTTGGTCTTGGCCAGCTTGACGTAATCCCGGCGACGCTCCTCGGTCAGCTCGGGCATGGTGACCCTGATGACGTTGCCGTCACGGCTGGGATTGACGCCCAGGTCCGAATCACGGATGGCCTTCTCGACCGCACCCGCCTGGGAGGGGTCGAAGGGTGTGACGGCCAGGGTGCGAGGCTCCGGGACGCCGATGGATGCCAGCGACTTGATGGGCGTGGGTGTGCCATAGTACTCCACCATGATGTCGTTGAGGAAGGAGGGGTTGGCACGCCCGGTCCTGATTCCCGAGAAGTTCTCCTTGGTCGCCTCGATGCTCTTGTCCATCTGCCTTCCGGCCTGGTCCACCACTGTGGTCATGATCTGCTCCTTGCTGTATGGACCATCCGCCTGTGCGCGCGAGGTCCGTCATTCTTATACTCTACGGCCATGGGGCCACAGGGGCCAAGCGACGCGGGGTGTGCCCGCAACCGGTCACAGGGTACGATCAGGACCACCGTGGACCAGGGTGCCCAGACGCTGGCCCTTGAGCGCTCCGGTCACGTTGCCTTCACCCTCCAGTCCGAAGACACGGATGGGCATATCGTTGTCCCGGGCCATGGACAGGGCTGCCGCATCCATGACGGCCAAATTGTCCACCAGAGCCCGCTGGTAACTCAGGTTGGTGAACATGCGCGCAGAAGCCTGCTTGTGCGGATCAGCCGTGTACACGCCGTCCACACCGTTCTTGCCCATGAGAACCTCTACACAATGAATCTCCAGAGCACGCTGGATGGAAACGGTGTCGGTGGAGAAGTAAGGCATGCCTGATCCGGCGCCGAAGATGACCACACGACCCTTTTCCAGGTGACGGATGGCCTTGAGCGGGATATAGGGCTCGGCCACCTGACCCATGGTGATGGCTGTCTGCACCCTGGTGGCCTGACCATCCTGCTCCAGGAAGTCCTGCAGGGCCAGGCAGTTCATGACCGTGCCCAGCATGCCCATGTAGTCGCCGCGCGAACGCTCGATTCCGGCCTGGCTGAGCTCGGCTCCGCGGAAGAAGTTGCCGCCACCCACCACGATGGCTACCTGCACGCCACCCTGTACCGCCTGGACGATCTCCTTGGCCACCCGCTTGACTACTTGCACGTCGATGCCGACCTCGCCTCCCCCGAAGGCCTCTCCGGAGAGCTTGAGCAGCACACGACGAGGCGATGCTGGGTTTTGCGCTGAATCGGATCCGGTCATAAAAGCCCTTTCTCCAAACATGATGACGGGCGAAATACGCCGGTAACCAGGGTATCGGGGCTGGACGACAACCCCTTCTTGGTCAGGCTCGGGACAAAAGAAGGGGAGCAGCCACGAAAGCCACTCCCCTATCGTCAATTACCATCAATGCTGGTCATCTGCCTATCCCTCAGCTCAGGATCAGGCCAGACAACTCAGTACATTGCTGGGCTACTCCTCTTCGTCGCCCTTGCCGACCTCGAGACGGGCGAAGGCCAGGGCCTTGCCGCCAGCCTGCTTGAAGAGGTCGCCAATGGTCTTGGAGGTGTCCTTGACGTACTGCTGCTCCAGCAGGACGGTCTCCTTGAAGAAGGCGTTCAGACGCCCCTCGACGATCTTGGGGATGATCTTCTCGGGCTTGCCTTCGGCCTGGGACTTCTCAGTGGCCACGCGACGCTCGGACTCCACCACGTCGGCAGGCACATCCTCGCGGCTGAGCCACTTGGGGCTCATGGCGGAGATCTGCAGGGCCACCTCATGGGCCACCTGGGCGCCGGCCTCATCAGTGGCGATCATGGCCACGATGGAGGGGGGCATTTCCACGGACTTGCGGTGGGCGTAAATCTCCACACGGGGGCCCTCGACCCGGGCCACCTGGCCGACCTTGACGTGCTCATGGAAGAGCGCGCCGGCCTCCTCCACGGTCTCCTTGACGGTGCCGGACTTGGATGGAGCGGCATCGACCTGCTCGGCGTTGGAGGCATCAGCCTTGGCCACGTCGTCGATGACCTCCTGGCCGAACTCGACGAACTGAGGGGTCTTGGCCACGAAGTCGGTCTCGGAGTTGAGCTCGACGGCGTAGCCGATCTGACCCTGTCCACCCTCGACGACGGTGGAGGCGATCAGGCCCTCCTGGGCCTTGCGGCCCTCGCGGGCGCCTGCGGCCTGGATACCGGTGGCGCGGATGATCTCCTTGGCGCGGGCCATGTCGCCCTCGGCCTCGGTCAGGGCCTTCTTGACGTCCATCATGCCGGCGCCGGTCTGATCGCGCAGCTCCTTGATCAGTGCAGCGGTGATTTTTGCCATGAAACTCTCCTATCTAGACGTCAGATTTCAGGCGGCCTGATCGGCAGCGGGGGTCTCCTGCTGCTCTTGCGCAGGCTGCTCGGCCTGGGGAGCCTGGGCAGTCTCCTGGGCCTGCTCCTGCGGCTGTCCGTCCTTGTTCTCCAGCAGGTTCTTCTCCCACTCGGCCATGGGCTGGTCGGAGGCCTCCTCGGTCTTGGCAGCCTTGCCGGAGCGCTCCAACAGACCGTCAGCCACGGCATCGGCCATCAGCCTGGTCAGCAGCTCGACGCCACGGATGGCATCATCGTTGGCGGGAATGGGGTAGGTGACAAGTTCGGGATCCGTGTTGGTGTCCACCAGGGCCACGACCGGGATACCCAGCTTGTTGGCCTCGGAGACCGCCAGGGCCTCCTTGTTGATGTCGACCACGAACAGGGCCGAGGGGGTGCGGTTCATGTTGCGGATGCCGCCCAGCTGGCGCTCCAGCTTGTCCTTCTCGCGACGCAGCAGCAGGAGCTCCTTCTTGGTCAGCCCCGAGCCATGCACGTCGTCGAAGTCCATCTCCTCCAGCTCCTTCAAGCGGCCGACCCGCTTGGTCACGGTCTGGAAGTTGGTCAGCATGCCGCCCAGCCAGCGCTCGGAGACGTAGGGCATGTTCACCCGGGTGGCCTGGGCCTTGATGGCCTCCTGGGCCTGCTTCTTGGTCCCCACGAAGAGCACGGTGCCGTTGTGGGCCACGGTCTGCTTGATGAAGTCATAGGCCTGGTCGATCAGACCGAGCGACTTGAAGAGGTTGATGATGTGGATGCCGTTGCGCTCCATCAGGATGTACTGCTTCATCTTGGGGTTCCAACGACGGGTCTGGTGTCCGAAGTGGACGCCGGCCTTCAGCATTTCGCTCATGGTGATCTGTGCCATGTCTATACCTTTCATTGTCGGTTATTGCCTGGCCATGTGCACCTGCGTGCAACTCCGAGGAGCCGACCGACACAGGACGTCGCGGACATGGCGCGAATTTGCGGCGTGTGTTCGGGAATACTCTTGGCGCGCCTGCCCGCCCGTGACAGCAGACCTGCGCAGTGACACGCCGAATTACCATGATACCCGAGGCCAATGACCTCGGGTATCATGTTCGCGCTCTGCCTACCTGGCTGATCTCAGCTGCTGCATGGCCTTGCGACGGACGTCGCTCTCCAACCGATCCACATAGACATGGCCGTCCAGGTGATCGCACTCGTGCTGGATCATCCGCCCCATGATGCCATGGCCCTCAAGAGTCACCGTCTTGCCATCCAGGTCGATGCCGTGTGCTCGGGCGTAGTCGGCACGCCTGGTCGGATACCAGAGGTTGGGCAGGGACAGGCATCCCTCCTCGCCATACTGCTCGCCGGAGGTCTTGTCGATAACCGGATTGATGATGTAGCCCACCTTGCCACCAATGTTGTAGGAGAAGACGCGCAGGCCCACCCCGATCTGATTGGCCGACAGGCCTGCCCTGCCCGGGTCGTCCACGGTGTCCACCAGGTCACGGACCAGACTGCGCACAGCCGGGGTGATGGTGGTCACTGGATCGCAGGGGGTTCGCAAAACCGGATCGGGAACCACTCTGATTGTACGAATCGCCACTGCTTACTCCTCGTCATCCCGGCCGTCGTGGCCGTCCTTCTCGTCCTGCGGGGCCGCTTCCTCCTCCTGGCGGCCATCACGCTTGCGTCCGGTCATGCTTGCCAGGGAATCGCTCATGGTGGTCCGTGCCCTGCTGACAATGTCGTTCTCCTTGGCAGCAGGCTTGGCTGGCGTCCTGGGCGCATAGAGGACCTTGTCCACGAGTTCTGCGTACTGGCGGAGCACCTCGGGACGCACGACCTTCAGGCTGGGGGTCAGAGTGCCGTCCTCCTGACTGAAGTCCTTGTCCAGCACCAGGAACTTGCGCACCGACTCGGCCCGCGAGACGTTGCAGTTGGCCTTGTCCACGTACTGCTGGATGAAAGCATGGATGGCCTCGTTGTGGCTGGCCTGCTCCATGCTCATGTCAGCGTCCAGACCCTGGGAGGTCAGCCAAGACTTCAGCATCCCGGCATCCAGGGTGACCAGGGCACCTACGAAGGGCCTGCCGTCGCCCACAACCACGGCCTGGGAGACTATGGGGCAGGTGCTGATGACATCCTCCAGGGGAGCCGGGCTCACGTTCTTGCCGCCGGCGGTGATGATGACGTCCTTCTTACGGCCGGTGATGAAGACGAAGCCCTGGTCGTCGATCTGGGCCAGATCACCGGTGTGCAGCCAGCCGTCCTTATCGAGCACGGTGGAATCAAGCTCAGGCTGGTGGTAGTAGCCTATGAAGACGCTTGGACCCTTGACCAGGAGCTCATCGTCGTCGCTCAGCCTGACCGTGATGCCCGAGCCAGGACGGCCGACCGATCCAACCTCGTTGGCATCCTCGAAGTTGACGATGCAGGGTGCTGCCGTCTCGGTCATCCCGTAGCCCTGAATGAAGGTGATCCCGTCGATCCCATTGAAGAAATGGGCCAGGTCGGCGTTCATGGGTGCGCCGCCGCAGGCCAGGTAGCTCAAGTTGGAGCCCAGGGCGGACTCGATTGTGTTGCCGACGGTCTTGGTGTAGAAGGCGTGGGCCAGGCGGGTAAACAGCGAATGGCCGTTCCCCTCCTGCTCGTCCTTGGACCACTTGATGAAGTGCTTGGTGGCCTTGGCGAAGACCTTGCCGGCCATGCCGGTGCCGGCCTTTTGCGAGGCAGCGTTGTAGACCTTCTCGAAGACGCGGGGCACGCCCAGCAGATAGGTGGGCCGGAAGGTGCGCAGATCGGTCAGCAGGTGCTTGGCGTTGGAGACGTATCCGACCACGCCCTGGGCGCCGATGGCCACATACTGGATGTAACGGGCGAAGCAGTGGGCCAGGGGCAGGAAGAGCATCAGGCGGGAGGGCGCTGCCAGCATGTGGTAGAGCACATCCCAGCCCACGAAGACGATGTGGACGAAGTTCCGGTTGGAGAGCATGGCGCCCTTGGGCTCCCCAGTTGAGCCCGAAGTGTAGACGATGGTGGCCAGATCGTCGGCCTTGACTTGGGCAATGGCCTGATCCAGGCGCTCATCTTCGATCCCCTGGCCGAATTCGCTGACTGCGTTCAGGCCCCCGGCTTCGAAATTGAAGACGTACTTGAGCTTGGGCGAGGATCCCCGGACCTGCTCCAGGATCTGTGCATGCTCCGAGTCACCGGCAAAGGCCAGGATGCAGTCCACATCCTGAACGATCTTCTGGGCCTGGCTGGGCGAGTCGGTCTCGTAGATGGGCACAGAGACCGCCCCAATGGCAGCGCAGGCAAAGTCCGTGACCCCCCAGTCATAACTGGTGGAGGCGTAGATGACCACAGTGCTGCCCTTTTCCACGCCCAAAGCCATCATGCCCTTGGCCACGGCGCGAACCCGTGCGGACATCTGCCCGGCCTTGACATCGTGCCAGTTTCTGGTCATGGGATCCTGCCACTGGGCAACCAGCTCTTCAGGGTCACGGGCGGTGCGTTTTGCCAGGAGTGAATAGATGGTGTCCTTGTCCGTCGTCGGGTGTTGAAGCTCGACCGTATATTCACGCAACATACCCACCATCATATGGGTCAACCCGCCAAAGCCGCCGCCTAGCCCATGTCGAAGCGCACACAGACCCAGCGCGAACCGCTTCTGGCGACGATCAGGTTGGTCAGCACAGTGCGCTCGCCGACCAGAAATCCGATGGTGGTTTCGTACCGGTCACGGTCTACTCGGTAAATCTCAACCAGTTTAGGAATCAGCGGCAGATAAGTCATGCCGGCATGGTCCGCTGTTCGGACCATGCCCAGATGCCGATCCCGTAGCAACTGGGCCAGCAGGGCCAATCGTTCCATACAGACGCGGTTGAGCACACGATCCAGGCTCTTCATAGGTAAACGACCCCGCAACACATCGAAGACCCTGGATGCCAAGGCGCACAGATTGACAAGAATACGCTTGAGATCCGCAGACAGACCCTCATGCCCGGCAGCATCCCCAGGCCGGATGAAGTTGACCGTTCGCACTGTCAGATTGATGTCGCCAAATCCCAAGGGCACCTGCGTACAGGTAGACGGCCACCAGCCGCCGACCTCCTGTCCTGTCGACTCCTCGGTTGCTTGATCTTGGTCCCAGACCGGTGCCAGATCCATATACTCCGTCATACTTCTCCCCTCGCACTACTATGTGCTTGTTCCCCCTCCCATGCCGGCGAGGTGCACTGGGCAACCGACGCAACGACAGCGAATACGTCCAGAGTAAGAATGCACTGAGGGATTGTAAAGGCCGGTTCAGGAATGTGGTCAACCTGGACCGGCCTTTAGACAGATTGTGGATAAATGGACCGTGAATGTCCTGCTCTACTCAGCAGCGGGGGGCGGGGGTCACTGCCACACGGCACTTCTGGAAGTTCTTGACATCCACATAACCGGTGGAAGCCATGGCCCGGCGCAGGGCCCCGATCAGATTCAGACTGCCGTCGGTGCGATCGCTGGGACCGAAGAGTATGCGCTCCAGGCTGCCCACCTGACCGACCTGGACCCTGCGGCCCCTCGGCAGTTCAGGATGATGAGCTTCGGCCCCCCAGTGCATGCCCTGGCCGGGAGCCTCCGTAGCCTTGGCTAAGGGCGTGCCCAGCATGACCGCGTCGGCCCCCATGGCCAAGGCCTTGACAAAGGAACCCGAGGTACCGGTCTCCCCGTCAGCGATGACCTGAACGTAACGTCCGCCCGACTCGTCCAGGTAGTCGCGACGCGCCTCGGCCACATCCGAGATGGCCGTGGCCATAGGCGCTTGGATTCCGACGGTGGCGGAATCAGTGGATGACGCTCCCCCGCCGAACCCGACCAGCACCCCGGCGGCTCCGGTGCGCATCAGATGCAGGGCAGCCTGATAGGTGGCGGCCCCGCCGACGATGACCGGAACGTCCAGGTCGTAGATGAACTTCTTCAAATTCAGGGGCTCATGGCTGGTGGACACGTGTTCGGCCGAGACCGCCGTTCCTCGGATCACGAAGAGGTCCACTCCCGCATCGACCACCGTGGCATAGAACTCCTGGGTGCGCTGAGGGGACAGGGCTCCGGCCACCGTGACTCCGGCCTTGCGAATCTCCTGCAGACGGCGGGTGATCAGCTCCGCCTTGACCGGCTCCCGGTAGGCCTCCTGAATGACCCCGGTCGCCTGCTCCGGCGAGGCATGTGCTATCCGGTCCAGCTGCGGACGCGGATCCTCATAACGGGTCCACAGTCCCTCCAGGTCCAGCACGCCTAGTCCGCCCATCCGTCCCAGGGCTATGGCCGTCTCCGGGCTGGTGACCGAATCCATGGGCGCTGCCAATAGCGGCAGGTCGAACTCGTAGGCATCCACCTGCCAGGCCGTGGAGACATCCTGGGGATCCCGGGTCCTTCTTGAGGGAAGTATGGAGACATCATCGAGCGTGTAGGCCACCGTGGCCTTCTTGCCGAGACCGATTTCGATTTCCTGTGTCATGTCTGCCAGCCTAGCGCCTCACAATGACGCTCCGGCGTGCTACGAACGGGTTACGAACATGGCAACAGAGAGTAACAAACTTGGGATAAAACAGTTCGCGAGCGCAACTGAGGCATCGGGAGCAGGATCCGGCCCCCGACCCGCCGACCGATAGGAGGCCGCCATGGACAAGATCGCCGTGAAAGGACGCATCGTCGAACTCGACGGTGACGAGATGACCCGGGTCATCTGGAAAATGATCAAGGAACGGCTGATTCTGCCCTACCTGGACGTGGATCTGGACTATTACGACCTGGGCATCCGCAACAGGGACGCCACCGACGACAAGGTTACCGTGCAGGCGGCACAGGCCATTCAGCGCGAGCACGTAGGCGTCAAATGCGCCACCATTACCCCGGACGAGGCCCGGGTAAAGGAATTCGGCCTCAAGCGCATGTGGAAGTCGCCCAACGGTACCATCCGCAACATTCTTGGCGGAACCATCTTCCGCGAGCCCATCGTCATCGACAACATCCCCCGGCTGGTTCCCGGATGGTCCAAGCCAATCGTGGTGGCCCGCCATGCCTTCGGGGACCAATACCAGGCTACTGACTTCACTGTTCCCGGGCCGGGAAAGCTGAGCGTCGTCTTTACTCCTGAAGACGGGAGCGACCCGGTGACTCGAGAGGTGACCGTCTACCCAGGTCCAGGCGTGGCACAGGTCCAGTTCAACCTTGATAATTCCATCCGCGACTTCGCGCGCTCCTGCTTCAACTACGCCCTGCAGAGGCACTATCCGGTCTACCTGAGCACCAAGAACACCATCCTCAAGGCCTATGACGGCCGGTTCAAGGACATTTTCGCCCAGGTCTACGCGCAGGAGTACCAGAGTCGGTTCGAACAAGAGGGGCTGACCTACCAGCATCGGCTGATCGACGACATGGTGGCCTCCTCGCTCAAGTGGCAGGGCGGCTATGTCTGGGCCTGCAAGAACTACGACGGCGACGTCCAGTCCGATGCAATAGCTCAAGGGTTTGGCTCCCTTGGCCTTATGACCTCCATGCTGATGACGGCCGATGGACAGACCGTAGAGGCCGAGGCAGCCCATGGGACCGTGACCAGGCATTACCGGCGCTGGCTCAAGGGGGAAACCACCTCCACCAACCCGATCGCCTCCATTTTCGCCTGGACCGGCGGGCTCAAGCAGCGGGCGCGGCTGGATGACACACCCAAGGTGGCCGAGTTCGCGCAAACACTCGAATCCGTGGTCATCGAGACCGTACGCTCCGGTCGCATGACCAAGGATCTTGCCAGCCTGGTGGGTCCTGATCAGCCTTGGCTGGACACCGAAGGGTTCATGGACGCCTTGGACCATGCTCTTGCCGAGCGTATGTCTTCAGGTGCTGCAGCGGCAGACTAGCAGATAAGACAACAACACCCTCTTTTTGCCATTGCAGACGGTTATTGCAGGCGATTACTCTCCGCAGATCAGCCTTCACTGTCAGTTCCACCGGCGAGGACCGTCTACGCGAAACATCGGCCTTTCATACGCTCCTGCCCGAGAGCCCATAGAATGGTTGCTCGGGACCCGGCCAGAGTCGGGCTCTGTCGGAACGAAGGAGCGAACGTGAAGAAGACCGGCTTTGCACGGCATTTGTCCGGCTTGCTGGCCCTGCTGGCGAGTTTGGTCATGGTGGCATCGGCTGGTGCTTGCGGTGGTCCGGCCTTGGGCAGTGGGCAACAGTCTCCGAGCGCCCCACAGAGCCAAGGGGCTACTGCGGCCGCTGAGGTCCCCGGTCGGGTGGCTATTTTCACTCCCTCCGACGGCATCACCCTCTCCCAGCACACGCCCATCAACAAGTGGGCCGCGCTGGTTCCTGAGCTCAAGGCAGCACTGGCCAAGGAGCATCTTCCCAATAAACACATCGATGCCTACACCAGCGGGAACCTGGAGGATCAGAGCAAGGAGCTGCAGGATTACCTGGTCAACCGCCTTTCGGAGCGCAAGGCCGGAAAGACTTCAGAGCCGACCACACTGGTGGTGGCACCCATGACCTCGCCAGATTCCATCACCCGCCAGTATGGCGACTATATCAGCCAGTCATTGGATGCCGATGCCAAAGACAAGGCGCGCGCACGTCTGGTCTCTTCTCTGCGTCTGGCTGCGGGCGCGGGCATGCATGTGGTCCTGCTGGCCAACCAGGTGCCGGGCATCCAACCGGATCTGTTCGTGCAATTATCTGATGCACGGGCCATCGGTCAGATGCAGGCGGACAAACTGACCAGCAAACTGGAACTGGACAAGGCCAGCAAGGACAACCCCTGCCGCATCGAAATCCTGCTGCCGAACCGGACAGCTGACGCATCATCTGATGCATCCCCTGCTGACAAGGGTGTTGAAACCGTCCAGGCTGAGCAGAATTCCTTCCCCGCCCAAGCTTTCGCAGGAATCTGGCAGGTGCTGGGGCCCTACTTCAAGGATGGACGGGCTATCAGCCCCTCTGGGCTCCTGAAGGCAGACAGCACCGAAAAGGACTGGCAGGCTATCGCCTTTGATCCAGGCAAGGATGCTTCGGCTGCCGGCAAAGAGCTGGCGACCCGCCTGGCCACGAACGATGACGCCAAGACCCACACCGAGGTGGACGGCATTCTGGCCATGAACGACTTCATTGTTTCCGGCGTGGTCTCTGAGCTCGGGGATCTGGGTTATCGGGGTTCATCGGCGGACGTCAACCCGGAGATCTCAATATCAGGCATTGTGGGATCCATGGTCGGTCATCAGGATCTGCACCGGCAGCGCGTGCCCAAGCCTGCTCAGAGCCCTGCAGCCCGGAATCCGACAGCATCGCAGGCTGATCCTTCACAGACCACGGGCAGGACTCAGGATTCCACACCCTCGGACGACCATGCTGCCTGGCCCGTCATCAGTGGATACGGCGCCTACGTGGACAATATTCCTCAAATCGTGGACGGACGGCAGTGGATGACTGGTCTGGAGGACAGACTGGGTCTTGCGGCTGATATGGCCAAGGCCTGTGTCGGGCTCAACAGCCAGGGCAAGGTGCCAGCCATGGATACGATCCACACCGTCAACCAGGACGGCAAACAACTGCGCCGCCTGTCAAGACCCTTGGTTGCGGTTTCGGCCTCCAACCTCAAGGCGGCTCTGATTGATACAGGCTACATCAAGCCAGCCGACGCGGGTCTCTGAGCATAGATCTTCTGCTCGATCTGGTCTTCATACCGCTTGAGAACCTCCTGGCGACGGGGCTTGTATGATGCGGTGAGCAGTCCGTTTTCACGAGTGAAGTCCTGGTCCAGAACCAGATAGCGGCGGATTCCCTCGGCCCGGGAGACCTGCGCATTGGCCGCGTCTACCGCACGATCGATCTCCGTGCGGATGATAGGGTTCTCCCCAGCCGAAGCGGCATCGTCCAAGGGTTCGGCGCCCTGGTCCCGCAGCCACTTGTTGACCTCCTCGAGATTGAGGGTGATCAGGGCCGAAATGAAAGGCCTACGGTCCCCGATGACCATGCAATGGCTGATGATGGGCGAACGCTCAACGGCTGTTTCCAGCAGCGAAGGCGAGATGTTCTTGCCCCCTGCAGTGATGATGACCTCCTTGCGCCGACCGGTCAACCGAACGAACCCATCTTCGTCCAGACTGCCCAGATCGCCGGTCAGCAGCCAACCGTCGCGAATCTGCCTGGTGGTGATTTCCGGATGGTTGTGGTAGCCCATGCAGACATCGGGGCCCTTGACACACAGCTGGCCCTCCTGGTCGATGCCCACGGTGATGCCGGGCATGGGCAGGCCGATGGTGCCCAGCCTGTAGCCCTCGGTGGGGTTGACCGTCACCGGACCCATGGTCTCGGTCATGCCGTAACCCTCCAGCAGGGGCAGACCTATGCCGTTGAAGAAGTCCGCAATGTCCCTATCCAAGGGGGCACCGCCCGAAATGGCATACTTGACCCGGCCGCCCAAGGCCTCCAGGATGGGGTCGTAAACGGTGCCTGTGTACATGAGGTGCTTGGTCTTCAGCGACATGGGAACCCGGCTTCCGGTCTGCTGATGACGGGACCACTGCCTGGCCACTCCTGCAGCATCCAGGAAAATCCTGCCCTTGGCGCCTGTTCCGGCCCGCTGGGAGGCAGCGTTGTAAATCTTTTCGAAGATTCGCGGCACAGCCAGGATGAAAGTGGGCTTGAAGGTCTGCATGTCCTGCAACAGATTGCGGATGGACCCGGTAAGCCCCAGGGTGAGATCCGTGGCAATGGCGAAGAACTGCAGGCAGCGGGCGAAAGCGTGGGCCAGGGGCAGGCAGAGCAGAAGCCGCTTGCCCTCACCCAGACAGATGTCAGGGACTGCCTGAGTACCTGAACGGACAGTGAAGACGATGTTGCTATGGCTGAGTTCTATACCCTTGGGCTTGCCCGTGGAGCCTGAGGTATAGACGATGGTGGCCAAGTCGGAACCCTGCACCGAGTCGGCACGGGCCTGGAAGTCTGCCTGATCCACCGCCCGTCCGTAGGCGGTCATAGTAGTCAGTGCCCCCCTGCTGATCACATACAAGTCGTTCAGATAGGCACACTGGGAGCGAACTGCATCCACTCGGGCCCTCATATCGTCATCCTCCAGAAAGGCCATGCCGACATGGGAGTCGTTGAAGATGCGCCGAATCTGATCGGGAGAGTCGGTCTCGTAGACCGGCACCGTCACAGCTCCGATGGACAGGATGGCCATGTCCAGGGCAGTCCATTCCCATCGGGTGTGCGCGACGATAGCCACCGAATCTCCCCGGCCTACCCCCCGGGCCATAAGCCCCTTAGCCAGCGCGATCACACGGTCGCGAAATTCACGGGCCGTTATCGTGCTCCACTCGCGTCCGCTCCGGTATTCGATCAAAGGATCGTCGCCCAGGCGCTCCACCCTGTCCTCAAGCAGGGAGAAGACACCGGCATCGGCGTCTATGGGCTTCTCAAGCGGACGCGTAAATTCTTCCTGCATGTTCTGCATGACCACTCCCTGCTGAAACGGCGTTATGCTTTACGATTCTAACCGCTCCCCCGGGCCGGCGATATACCTGGTCTGCAGACGCGCGAGTCTCGCAAGCGGACCGCGCACTCCTATAGAGGCTTGAGACGAATGCGGTGCCGTCCGACTTTAGCGCCTGGATCCAAATAGTGATTGTGACCATCTTTCAGCCCCCAGTGCAGACAATCTTGATCACAGTGGTCAGAGACCCCCTCTACTTCTCCCCAGACTGTGCCGGCCTGCAGCCGAGTTCCTGCCGGCAATGAGCTCTTCGCTGGCTCATAGGTGGAGGTCAGTTTGCCGTGACGAATGGAGACCACGTCCTTGCCTGCTACAGAACCGACAAAAGTGATGACACCATCTGCCGGGGCCCGGATGTGCCTGCCTTGTTGCACTGCCAGATCGATCCCGCGATGACCGCTCAGCCATGGATGATCCGGAGGATCGAAGGGACGCATAATCTCTGGGACGGCCTTATCACCAGGCAAAGGTTCAAGGGGCCACAGCCAGCCCCGGCGACAGGCTGAGGCCGATGAGGTAACTCGACCGTTCTGCGCCGGAGCTGCAGCCGAAGGCAGGGTCGGCGCAGGCTGAGACGCGACGGTTGCCGTAGGCCCCGCGGTCGACAGGACCAGTGCCAGCGTCAACACCAGCAGCGTCCTGGGAAACCAAGGGGGCCGACAGCCGGAAGGCATGATGGGCATCCGGCTGGTAACTCGCCCAATGCCCTTGTTCTTATGGTCACGCGCACAGGCCATAGTCGCACCTTCATTCCGTCATCGTGGGTACCCGATTGGGCGCCCACCATCATGATGGATTGGATACCAAAGCTGCTTGAGCCGGAAGGAAGTATGTGGTCGAATATGTAATCGTCCACACCCGGATTGACAGCAGAGAAACCATACTTGAAAATCCTGGAAAGGTGTTTTTATCCAAGATGACTTCATTGACCCCTTAAGCCAGATGAATGACCGTCCAGGAGATGGGAGGCAGTTGAAGGCTTATGGCATCCTCATCCATCCTGAAGTCTTGCCTGGCGTGCATGACGACCCGCTCCTGATGTTCAAGGGTGTTGCGAGCCGATGGGTCATCCTCGTGCAGGATGCTGACCGTCGCCTTCCGATGTCGATCCTGTTCAGGCAGCGCGATTCTACAATCAACGGAACGCTCAAGACTACGGTTGACCGCAAATATGCTTAGGGAACCGTCGGCACCTCTGACGGCCACAGAATCAGTCATGGGCACCTGGCCATAGCGGGAGGTCTCATAGGTGTCGCAGCTTTGCAGGCTCTTGAGTACACGGGCACCCCGCGCATAACGGGCAGTCAGGGCGAAGGGATAGAAAATGGTCTGCCTCCAGGCCGGGCCGCCGGGCTCGGTCATGATGGGGGCAATGACGTTGACCAGCTGCGCCAGGCTGGCCGCATGAACGACGTCAGCATGCCTGAGCAATGTGATCAGCAGGTCACCCACCACCACGGCATCTGCCACCGAATAGACATCCTCCAAAAGCGGCGCGCCAAGCGGCCAATTGCCGATGCCTTCCGGCGATTTGCTGGCCTGAGCATCCTGGTACCAGACATTCCACTCATCGAAGGAGATGAAAACCTGATGATCACTGCCCAGCCGGGCACGCGAGGCGGCGATGATGGCCGCCACATCGGTAATGAAACTGTCCATGTCCACGCCGGAAGCCAGAAAGCTGGCCATGTCTCCATCCTTGGGCGCGTAATAGGCATGGCATGAAAGGAAGTTCACATTTTCGAAGCAGCGCTCCAGGACGGTACGCTCCCAGAGACCGAAAGTGGGCATGGTGTGCGAAGAAGATCCACATACAACCAAATCCAGTTCCGGATCGATCATCCGCATGGCCACAGCCGTCCGGTTGGCCAGATCGGCGTATTCCTGTGCACTCTTGTGGCCGATCTGCCAGTCGCCGTCCATTTCGTTGCCCAGGCACCACATTTTGATGTTGAAGGGGCGATCATGGCCATTGGCACGCCGCCGTTCCGACAACTCGGTACCAGATGGCACATTGCAGTATTCGAGCAGATCCAAGGCCTCCTGCATGCCCCTGGTGCCTAGGTTGACGGCTTCCATGAGCTCGTTGCCACCCAGCTTATCCAGCCAGTCGCTCATCTCATGCAGGCCGAACTCGTTGCTTTCGCTAGAGTGCCAGGCCAGGTCGAGGCGACGAGGACGGCTTTCGCGCGGACCCACGCCATCTTCCCAGCGATAGCCTGAGACGAAGTTGCCGCCCGGATATCGGATGGTGGTCACGCCTAATTCCTTGACCAAATTCATGACGTCACCGCGAAAACCCTGCTCGTCTGCTGTCGGATGACCCGGCTCATAGATGCCCGAATAGATGCCCCGGCCCAGGTGCTCCACGAAAGATCCGAAGAGTCGATCTTCAATGGGCGTGGACTCCTGCTCCTCATCCACCTTGAACTGTGCCCTGCTCCTGTGAGTTTGCTGCCCTTGCGTCACTGTCTGACTCCCTCGTTCTGACTTTGTCGTCCATGCTTCTCATCCATATTGGAACTACGGATCATCTGAATGGTACAACGTTGTGTATTCTGCAAAGCACTCGGCTGCAGCTTCGCACAATCTCGAAAATGGACCGCCTGGTGTTAAACGAAAGGTTGCCTAATCATTCATCTTGAAAACAATTCGATCAAATGATCATTCTGATATTTGTGCATACAACAATCTAGAGCACCTGGGGCAATGGGCTTGCATTCGTCGGATTGATCGCACAGTAAAAATAAAAACCGCCGGAAGACCGGCGGTCGAGAGCTCCCGCAGCTGGGCTTGAACCAGCGACATTTCGATTAACAGTCGAACGCTCTGCCAACTGAGCTATGCGGGAATGTCCCGTTCAACTCTCGCTGAACACAATTACCATACTATAGTCAGGACCCTCGCATCCGACAACTTGGCGTGTCGATTACATGAGAATCCTGTCCATGGGCATGGCCGAATCGATGGAGAAGTCAGGAGCGGAGGGGGACAGTCCGGCCTGAACCAGATTGACGCCCAGCATGGCCACCATGGCACCATTGTCCGTGCACAGGTTGATCTTGGGAATGCGGACCTTGATGCCCTCCTGCTCGCCGAATTCCTGAAGCTTGCCACGCAGCTGCGAGTTGGCCGAGAACCCGCCGCCGACAATCAGAGTATCCGTGTCGAACCTGTGGCATGCGGCCATGGCCTTGCGAGATAGAACGGTGGCCACGGAATCAGCCAGGGAGGCACAGACATCGTCCACGGGAATGTCGAGCCCGGCCTGCTGTCTGCGTTCGACCCATCGAGCCACGGCGGTCTTGACCCCGGAGAAGCTGAAGTCATAAGGATG
Source organism: Bifidobacterium sp. A11 (assembly GCF_000499185.1). NCBI lineage: Bacteria > Bacillati > Actinomycetota > Actinomycetes > Bifidobacteriales > Bifidobacteriaceae > Bifidobacterium > Bifidobacterium sp. A11. The sequence goes on along the minus strand of NZ_AWUO01000008.1, from coordinate 13,328 downwards.
CTCGGCCCCGGCCCGACCCTTGGTCAACCCCTGGGGCACGGCGATGGCGTGGGGGTCGCCCAGACGGGCATGGCGGTCGATGTGGGGGCCGCCCGGATAGGGGAAGCCAAGCAGGCGTGCGATCTTGTCGAAGCACTCCCCTGCCGCGTCGTCCAGGGTGGTGCCCACCACCTGGATCGATCGCGCCAGATCATCCACATGCAGTAACGAGGTGTGGCCGCCGGAGACTATCAGGGCCAGGGCATTCTTAGGGAAGGGTCCGAATTGGAGCTGGGTGACCGCTATGTGTCCGATGACATGGTTGATGCCATACAAGGGCTTCTTCGCCGCCCAAGCCAGCGCCTTGGCACCGGAAACGCCTGCAGCAAGGCATCCAGCCAGTCCAGGACCAGCCGAGACCGCTATGGCATCCACTTGGGACAGGTCCATATCCGCATCCTTCAGGGCCTTGGAGACGACCGGTACAAAGGACTCAGCGTGTGCCCGCGAGGCGATCTCGGGGATGACGCCACCATAGCGGGCGTGCTCGTTCATGGAGGATGCCACCACGTTGGACAGCAGCCGGTTGCCCTGAACCAGGGCGGCAGCGGTCTCGTCGCAGGTGGATTCGATGCCAAGCACCAGTGGCTCACTCATGGTCAATGATCCTTTCCTGTCCTTCCGAAGGCTTGTTGCTGACAAAACCCACCGGTCCCGGTCCAATCGAACTCAAAGGTCTGGTCATAGCCCAGGCATCCACGTCTTCAGGCTGATAGTAACCCTTGCATAGACCGGCCTGTGAGAAGCCAAAATTCTTGTAGAGGTCAATGGCCGCAGGGTTATCTACGCGGACCTTCAGATTCATGCGTTGCAGACCCTCGCGATCGGCTCCCGTAATTATCCTGGCCAGCAGAGATCCTGCAATACCCCGATGCCGGGCCTCCGGCAAGACCCCGAGGGTCATCAGCTCGGCATCCCTTTCGCCTGACCAATAACCTCCGTAGCCCAGGATGGCACCCTGGTCTTCCCAGACCAGGTAGGTGCGTGAAGGCGCAGACAACTCGAACCGCAGCTCCTGCCGGCTCCAGGCCTGGTCACCGAAGACGCGCGACTCCAGATCTACCAGCCGGTCCAGGTCCTCAAAGACCGCCCCGCGAATCATGATTGGATTGCCACGTGCTTAAGCGGATTGGGCACTGAGACGTCCGGCCGACGAAGATAAAGGGGCTCCACCGGGTCGATCAGCCCATGCTGGGCACGTCTGCTAGCGCAAGCAGCCATCAGGCCTGTCCCCCGTGTCCGATCCGCCAGGAAGGATCCTTCATCCAGCACCACCCGTATATCGGAATGCCTATTCAGACGCTCCCATTGATCGGCATAGCGGCCGGCTCCATGACCGCTAATGACCAGAGTGACAGGATCCTGATCCACAGACTCCCGCTCTTCCACAATGGCCGCGATCTTCTCACAGATCACCGTTGGATAGTCGATGCTCATGTCGGTCAGCGGCTGGGCCGGGGCCTCCGCGCCATCGAAGTCGTCGAAGAGACGGTAGTAGAGCTGCCGCCGGCGTGCATCGTTGACAGCCAGCACCAGAAGCCGTGTATGGTCCTGACCCTGCCGCTTGAACCGGCTGTAGGCATAGCGGGCCTGCGGCTCCAGGATGTCCTGTCCCAGCAGACGGGCACCCGTGGCAAACGCCAGGGCTTTGGCGGTGACGATGCCTGCCCGCAGACCGGTGAAGGGTGCAGGCCCCAGTCCCACCACGATGGTCCGCAGATCGTCTGCAGACAGCCCAGCCTGATCCATGACCTTGGCGATATTGACCTGGAGGCGTTCTACGTGCGAGCGCGAGTCGGTCTCGATGCACGGCTCCCGCCCCGGCAGCCCAACAGTCGAGCCATAGGAGGTATCGATCACCAAAAGGGACGTATCGGTCCCGCTCATGCAGTCATCGCCTTTCTCAGCTGATCCATTCTATTGGCCCAAGACGGACCCACTCCACGCAGACGTACCATACGCTGACCCTGGGAGCTGGGTGGCGCCTCAGGATCTTCCCGGGGATCCACGGGTCTGGCGATGCTCACTTCCAGACGTTGATCGGCCAGGGCAGAGGCCATCTGCTCGCCCCATTCCATCAGAATGATGGTCCTTTGGCCCGGGTCTTCCAATTCCTCATCCAGACCAAGGGACTCCAGCTCGTCCAGGAGCCGATCCACGGCATCCTCTCCAGGCAGATAGTCCTGTCCGCCCAGCCGGTAGGCATCCACGTGGATCAGGGTAACCGGCGAGCCGTCGGACAGGCGGCCATGCAGCTCCCTGGCGATGGTGAACGTGGGCGAAACCACAGGGCTGTCCACTCCAAGTCCGTCGCCCAGCCCCTGGGCCAGTGTGGTCTTACCCGCCCCCAGGGGTCCGGACAGGAGGATCACGTCCCCGCCTTGCAGACACGAGGCCAGGTTTCTGCCCAGGCGTTGCATGTCCTCGCCTGTAGGCACCGCCAGTTCCAATCCATCCTGCTGGCTCATGCCAATGTCCTTCCCTTGGCGGCGATCAGCTCCACTGCCCGTTCCAGAGCATAGCGAGCATCGCCACTGCTGGTCTTGCTGATCTCATCAGCCTGGGCCAAGGCCTCGATGCAGGCCGCCAGGCCAGAGGAGGTCCATCCATGCAGCTGTCTCTTGGCCTCCCGCAACTGCCAGTAGGCGGCCTTGGCCTCGGCTGTGGTAATGGATCCCGACTCGATGGCCGCCTCCTTGGCTAGCGTCCGCAGCTTCAGGGCCAGTACGCCAATCAGGGAGACTGGTTCGTTGCCCTGCTCCAGAGCCGTACGCAGAGCGACGACGGCTTGGGCCGGCCTGCCAGCAAGGGCCCTGTCCGCCACCGCAAATCCGGATACAGCCGGGTTGTCGGTCAGATAACGGTTGACGATCTCCAAGGTCATGGGATCCTGGTCAAAATCGAAGCAGAGCTGGGAACACATGGCAGCCAGTTCCGGAGTGCGCTCGCCCAGAACATCCACCAGGCGCTGGGCAGCCCGTGGCTGGATACGGCGCTGATGGGCTTTGAAACGCCCATAGACGAAGTCGACCTTGTCGTCGAACTTCTTCAGATCCGGCATCCGCTCCGTAACCGCACCGGCTCGCGCCATTTGGTCCAGGAGTCTGCGGCCCCGGTTGCCCCCGTCATGACGTGCGATGACGATACTGGATTCGTCCCCTGCGCTCTCGCGGCAGAAATCAATCAAGGCCTGGCTCAGGGCTTCATCAGCCGCCTGCAGATCATCCAGACAAACCACGGCCGTCTGACTGAGCAGGGAGGGTCCGACCGCCTCCTGAAAGGCGTAAGCGTCGCAGTCCGCCGCGTCCAGCTCAATGTATTCGCTGTCCGGGTGAGCGACGCATGCCTGCGCGCACAGCTCCTTGAAACGCTGAGCGTTGAGGAAGGGATCGCCGCCGACCACCAGGTGGACGGAAGGGTTCTCCTGCTGAGCTTTGGTCATGACTCAAATCTCCCTTCATCGCTGGACATTACCCTCGGTCATCTTTGAAGACCAGCTGGGCTAGAAGGCCATAGGTCTGCCGTAGCCAGCCCTTGATTGACACCCAAGCCGACGGCCGGAAGGGAACCCCGGAATTCACCCCTGTCACAGCCGGCCATGGATGATCTCGCTCCAGAGCACGGATGAATCGAATCAGCCGATGTTCGATCACGGCCATGAGACCCAGACCAACCAGGCAGGCGCTGCCGACCGGTCCCGCTGGCCAGGCCGCCGGAGCAGCCGCTTCGCCCAGCCACCTGGCGGCAAAAGCCATGACTCCGGTACCCAGGGAGGTCAGTCGGGCCAGAAACAGACCCACTGGAGGCCAGAGCCAGGAAGTGAGCAGTGCCAGCAGACCGGTCACTGTGGCAGCGTCGACCACAGGAGTGACCAGCAGGTTGGCCAGTGGAGCCAGTAGAGGCAACCCGGGACTCATCAACACCTGCACGGGCAGGGTTCCGGCCTGGGCGCACAGGGTTGTGGCCAATGGACGTGCCAAAAATGTCGGAAGATGATCTTCAAGAAGGGCCGCCAACCTCCGGTTACCCAGGCCGATTCCCAGCACGGCTCCACAAGAGAGCGCGAAGCCGAAGCTGGCAGCCATGGAAGGTCGCAGGATCAGCACCAGCAGGACACACCAGGACAGCGTGTTCAATGACTGGGCAGGCCGGCAGGCAGCCAGAGCCAAGGCCGAAAGAAGCCCCATGGCCTGAGCTCGCAGAACTGAATCACCTGGGACCATCAGCATGCCCAAACCCAGATAGGCGGCAGACAAAACCAAGGCCATCAGCAAGGGCGGCGAGCGCAGGGCTCGCATGATCCTGACCAGCAGCGAGGCCAGGATCATGAAGTGCCCGCCAGAGACCGCCATCAGGTGCAAGATGCCCGATGTCCGGAAGTCCTGGGTCAGACGGGTGGCATAGGCAGGCTCCACTGCCGGCCTGCCCAGGGAGCCATCCGACCCGGGCAGGGCCTGGTTGCCCAGAATGCCCATGGTCAAACCCGGCACCAGGATCCGTCCTTGATCGTCCAATCTGCTGGTCTGTTCGAGAAAGGCCCTTTGCATACGGGCGATCAATCGTCTACAGGGGCCTGGCGGCTCGACCTCTTTCGCCCCGTCTTCCACAGCCAGCCAGGGAATAGGACGGCCGTAAGCAGAGGGCTCCAAGAGGCCTCGCGCACGATACTGCCCGCCCTGTTGCAGCAGGCATGACCGGCTTCGGGCGAAAAAGATGATCCGTTCATCGGAAGGCATGCGCACCCCCGCCACAGTCACCCATGCCAGCCTGACCTCCGCCTGACAGTCCCAGCCTCGCCGAGAGGATGCATTCATGGGGCCCACAGCCCAGCCACGAACCTCAGCCAGCGCTTTTCCCTGACGGATCTGCCGAGCTGCCGGCCCGCTGCGCACTGACTCATGACCAACTGCGGCGGCCAATGCCACAGTCAGAGCCACAGCAGCCAAGACAGCCAATGTCGGCAGCTTCCGAGGACCAAGCCAGGTGGAAATACACGGAGACCGACAAACTTGGTGCAGCCGGATCCGCCGGCATGGGCGATAGGGTGGTCGCGATACCTGACCCTTGCAATCAGAGTCCTCTGCAACAAGCAAGCAAACGAGTTTGAAGGCAAGCAGGACCATGGCTATCAGCAATAGGAGCGCCAAGACAAGCGGCATCAACCAGACCGACATACCCATGCCGCCTCTGGACTCCCCTGCCGTTTTGGACCAGTCGCCGCTCTTGGCTGATCCGGCCACGGATCCGCCCACGCTCCGGTCCAGAAGCCACGGGACCAGCAGGGCAATAGCCCAGGCCAGACAAGCGGCGGGAAGCATGCGAAGATTGCGATTGCCATTGTCGCGATCAGCAGCAAGACGATCTTCTGCCCGGCAGGTCATCATTGCGCCACCAGATACGGGCGTAATCGGGCCAGGGTCTTGGCACCGATGCCGGGAACATCCAGAAGCTGATCGACCGAGGCGTAGCGACCACCGAGAGCACGCCGATGCTCCAGTATTTTTGCTGCCGTGACCGGACCGATCCCCTTGACATTCTCCAGATCCTCTTGACTGGCACTATTGAGATTCACCCGTCCGGTCTGATCCGCTGTCCCCGCGGAGGCACTGGAGGCCGGAGCTGCAGAGGCATTGCCTGCCCCTTGGTCATGTTGAGCGGAATCCGAGGCCGATTCGGTATGCCCGCTGCCTTCGTCACCATGGGTGTTCCGTCTACCATCGCTTCCTGAAACATGCTTGCTTCGGTGTGCAGCACCGTTGGCATCGCCCTTTGCCGGGACCGATGACTTGCCCCCGGATCCGTCGACTGCCACTCCTGCGGCCAGTGCCCGTTCCTGCTGGGCCAGCAGGGTCAGACTGATCGCAAGGGCAACCACCAGAATAAGAATGGCTGTCAAGGCCTGAAGCGGCGTAAACGACCAGACGGGCCGATCACGCCGAGTCTGGGATTCGGCCATATCTTCGGCCGACCCCCTTGACCTGGCGGATTGATTCTGAACCAGAGCCTGCAGGGGCGGCGCCGGCGGCTGGGTGATGTTGATGCTCATGGACCCAGCCTGACATGAAAAAGCCCCCCGATATGAGGTCGGGGGGCTATGTGGTCGAAGGTCATCGCCTGTCCACAGCCTGGCTGCGGGCAGTGCAGGATCAGGCCGGCACGACCGAAACGATCTTGGGTGCCTTGACGATGACCTTACGCGGCTCCTTGCCACCCAGCCGCTCATGGACGGCGGGCAGTGCCAGGGCCATGGCCTCGAGTTGATCAGGCGCGATGTCGGGGCTGACCTGCAGCTTGCCACGGACCTTGCCCTTGACTTGGACCACGGCGGTGACTGTGTCCTCGCCGAGATAGCGATCATCCCAGGTCGGCCACTGGGCATGCGCCAGGGACTCCTTGTGACCCAGCCGGCTCCAAAGCTCCTCGCAGATGTGGGGGGCGATGGGCGAGAGCATGAGCACCAGGGGCTCGATGGCTGCCCTGGGTGTCGGATTCAGCCCGGTCAGATGGTTGTTGAGCACGATCATCCTGGCAATGGCCGTGTTGGGCCGCATGGCCTCCATCTCCACAGTCACGTCGTGGATGGTGGTGTTGAGCAGCTTCAGGGTCTTCTGGTCGGGCTCTCCCTCGTCCAGGACCACCTCGCCGGTCTGCTCGTCCACCACGTTGCGCCAGAGCCGCTGCAGGAAGCGCATGCCGCCCACCACGTTGCGCGTGTTCCAGGGCCTGGACTCATCCAGGGGGCCCATGCTCATCTCGTAGAGGCGGAAGGTGTCGGCCCCGTAGGTGCGATACATGTCGTCAGGGGTGATGATGTTCTTAAGGCTCTTGCCCATCTTGCCGAACTCGCGGTTGACCGGCTGCCCCTGCCAGGTGTAGCTGACCTTGCCACCCTCATCATGCTCCTCCACCTCGGCGGCGGGCACGTACTGTCCGCGTTGGTCCGTGTAGGCGTAGGCCTGGATCATTCCTTGGTTGAAGAGCTTGTGGAAGGGCTCCTTGGACGAGACGTATCCCAAATCGTAGAGGACCTTGTGCCAGAAGCGGGCATAGAGCAGGTGTAGCACCGCGTGCTCCACACCGCCCACGTAGAGATCGACGCCGCCCGACTCCCCGGCCGTGGCGTTGTGCTTGGGACCCAGCCAGTAGTCGTATTCCTCCGGATCAACCATGTGCTGGTCGTCCTTGGGGTCGATGTAGCGCATGTAGTACCAGCAGGAGCCGGCCCAGTTGGGCATGGTGTTGGTGTCCCTGTGGTAGACCTTGGGGCCGTCGCCCAGATCCAGGGTCACGTTCACCCAGTCCTGGTTGCGGCTCAGCGGGGCCTCGGGGCTGGATTGGGCATCCTCGGGGTCGAAGGTCTTGGGCGAATAGTCGGGCACATCCGGCAGGGCCACCGGCAGCTGGTTGTCGGGCAGCAGGTGGGGCAGGCCCTGGTCGTCATAGACCACCGGGAAAGGCTCACCCCAGTAGCGCTGACGGGAGAAGAGCCAGTCACGCAACCGGTAGGAGACCGTTCCATGGCCCACCCCGGCCGACTCCAGCCATGCGGTCACTTTCTCGATGGCCTGGTCAACCCGCAGACCGTCCAGGCTGAGCGGATCGCCAGCGGCCTGGGTGGCCTGGACCGAAGAGTTGACCACAATACCGTCATGGGAGACGAAAGGTGCCTTGCCCCGGTAATCGTCCAGGGTCTGTCCGGAATCATCCAGCGGGCTGACCGTGTAGACGACAGGCAGGCCATACTTGACAGCGAAATCGTAATCGCGCTGATCACCGCCTGGCACAGCCATGATGGCGCCCGTGCCGTAGTCCATCAGCACGTAGTCGGCGGCGAAAATGGGCAGCTTGGCCCCGGTGATGGGGTTGACCGCATACAGACCGGTAAACAGGCCGGTCTTGGCCCCGCCTTCGTCCACACGATCCTTGGCGGTCTTGGCCTCGGCGGCCCGTCGATAAGCCTGCACGCCCTCCGCAGGATTGGCATAACCGCCCTTCCACTGTTCAGGCACATCCTCAGGCCACTCCTGAGGCAGGTGCTGCAGCAGGTCGTGCTCGGGAGAGACCACGGCAAAAGTGGCACCGAAAAGCGTATCGGGACGGGTGGTGTAGACCTCCATGGTCTGATCGCCGTCAGGGCTGGGCACGGTAAAGTCCACCGAAGCCCCGTGCGACTCCCCGATCCAGTTGCGCTGCATGAGCTTGACCTTTTCGGGCCAGTCCAGAATGTCCAGATCCTCCAGAAGCCGGTGACCGTAGGCGGTGATGCGCATGGACCACTGCTTGAGTTCGCGCTGGTAGACCGGGTAGTTGCCGCGCTCGGAGCGGCCCTCAGCGGTCACTTCCTCGTTGGCCAGGACCGTGCCCAGTCCGGGGCACCAGTTGACCGGCGAGCGCGAGATGTAGGCCAGACGGAAGTCGTTGAGCACCTCGGAGCGCTCGGCCTCGTCCAGGTCCTCCCAGGAGGCATCGGGATGACCGGGGATGGGCCTGCTTCCGGACTTGAAAGCCTCGACCAGTTCGCTGATAGGCCTGGCCGAGCCCGTCCCCCCGTCGGCACGGCGGTAGTCGGGGTCGTACCAGGACTCGTAGATGCGCGAGAAGATCCACTGGGTCCAGCGCACGTAGTCCGTATCGATGGTGGCGAAGGAGCGGCGGTCGTCGAAGCTGAGCCCCAGCCGGTGCAGCTGCCAGCGCATGTTGGCGATGTTCTGCTCGGTGGTGACCCGGGGATGCTGGCCGGTCTGGACCGCATACTGCTCGGCGGGCAGGCCGAAGGCATCGTAGCCCATGGCGTGCAGGACGTTCTCACCTTTCATCCGGTGGTAGCGGCTGACCACGTCGGTGGCGATATAACCCAAGGGATGGCCCACATGCAGACCCTTGCCCGAAGGATAGGGGAACATGTCGATGACGAAATAGGGACTGCGGCCTCCGGCGTGATCTCCCTGGGCATCGGTCAAATCACCCTTGGTGTTGGCTGCCCAGAAGGTGCCCTCCTTGTCCCAGCGCTTCTGCCAGCGCTCCTCGATGGTCTGCGCCATGGTGGCATCGTATCGGAACTTGGGCTGATCGGATTCCTGGGTCTGCTGATGATCCCTGTCTTCATTCGCGTTCATATGGTGAATTATCGCCATTCACATGGACACGGCCGAGCCAATGTCCAGCATCCGTCATCCTGGCGGAAGCCTTGCTCAGCGATCGCCGGGCCGCAGAGTGCGGGCGGCGGCATCAATGGAATAGCCGATGGACTTGGAGGCCCGGCCCAGGGCAGCCTTGAAGGACCCGTCCCGCATCATCCTCTTCAAGGCCTGGTCGATGACGTCCACCAACTCCGGATCCCCGTGGGGCACGCCGATACCGTAATGTTCGTTGGAGAAGGGCTTACCGACCAGGCGCAGTTGGCCACCGCCACGAACATGAGCCAGTCCGGCCAGGGCAAAGTCGTCACCGCTGGCGGCATCCGTATCCCCGCTGAGCAGGGCCGTGATGCACTCGGGGAACTCCTCCCGCTCCTGGACCTGGGCCTGGGGTGCCAGCGAGCGCACCAGAGCCCCGGAGGTGGATCCCGCCGCCACGCAGACCCGCTTTTGGGCCAGATCCTCCACCCCGGCAATATCGTTTTGAGCGCGACGAACCAGAAGGTCCTGCCCGGCAGCCAGGTAAGGCCCGGCGAAATCCACCAGCTTCTGCCGTTCCTGGGTTATGGAGTAGCCGGCCACAACCATGTCCACCTGACCCTGTTCGAGCATGCGCTCGCGGTCCGCAGGTTTCACCTGGCGGAAAACAATCTGCGACTGGGCGTATCCCAGCTCATGGACCACGTACTGGGCCACATCCACATCCAGACCCCGGTACTGGCCGGACTGGGCAAATCCAAGCCCGGGCTGGTCGAAGGAGATACCCACGCTGATCTTGGGCCCAATGGAACCCGCCCGGTAACGATCCTCCTGGCGGCCGCACCCGCTCAGGGGCACCGCCAGAACCAGTGCCGCCAGAGCCGCCGCAATCCTGCGTGCAAACATGATCGGCCCCTACTTGAACATTCTCGAACGCGTCAGGAACCAGGTTACCAAGGCGGTCACCAGACCCGAGAGAATGACCACGACCGCGAAGCCCCAGGGTTTGTCGGTAAAGGGCATGCCGAACATGCCCTGGTTGAAGTTCATGCCATACATGGAGAAGATCAGCGTGGGTACCGACAGGCTGATGGAGATGATGGTGAAGATCCTCATGACGTTGTTGACGTTGTTGGAGACGATGGAGGCGAAGGCATCGGTCATATTTGAAAGCACGCTTGAGTAGATGTTGGCCATCTCGATGGCCTGCTTGTTCTCGGTGATCACATCGCCCAGAAGGTCCTCGTCGTCCGGATAGCGCTTGATCCGCTCCAGCCCGGTCAGCTTCTCCAGGACGATCTCGTTGGACTTGAGGCTGGTGGCGAAGTAGACCAAGGTCTTGTTGAGCTCCAACAGCATAAGAATTTCGCGGTTCTGCATGGAGTGACGCAGCTTGAGCTCCAGCCGGTCCGACTCGCGGTCGATGATGCGCAGGTAGCGCAGATAGAGGGTGGCGTTGCGGTAGAGGATCTGCAGGATGAAGCGGGACTTCATAAAGGTGTTGAAACCCCGGATGGTGCCCTCCATAAAGGGATGAAGCAGGACGGTGTCCTGCATGCAGACGGTGACGATCAGATCCTCGGTGACGATGATGGACAGAGGGATGGTCTCGTAGTAGTCCCGGCCGTCGCGTTCCTCAGCCCGGGGAATGTCGACGATGACCATGGTGTACTCGTCCTCAACGTCCACACGCGAGCGCTCCTCATCGTCCAGGGGGGCACGCAGGTCAGCCAGGTCGATACCGGTGGTCTGGGAGACGTTGGCCAGCTCGACATCGGTGGGCGCCGATAAGCATATCCATGAGCCCTTGGAAGCCTTGCCGATCTGCTCGATCTGCCCGTTCATGGTGCTGAATACTCTCATCATCGCCATCACCGCCTCTCGTGCTCGAACCTGGCCGACGTTTCTGGCCGAACCGATAGTAGCAGACAACCAGTTACCGCCGTGTTCAATTCCGCAGGGTAGTCCCCGGTCATCCCCGCCATGGCCGCAGGACGGCGGGTTGGATTTTGGAGGCGTCGAAGCGAAAATGCCCGGTGATGGGACGGTGGCCTGGCGAGCCCAGGTAGTCGTTCTCCCTGTCGCGCTGGCCCATGTTGTGCAGAAGCAGGGGAATGCCACGGCTGTCCCTTCTATCGGAGGCCATGCCGATGTGCCAGGAGGTGTCGAAGATGACGATGTCGCCCTGCTGCCACTGGTCGGTGGTCGCAGTGTCGTTGGTCAGACGCTGGGCATGCCGGGACAGGAATACGCCGAGGACGTTGGTCCGCCTGAAGTCGATGTTCGGATCCGGGCTGTTGATCACTCCGGCATAGGCCCCAGGAGACGAGGCGATATCGGCATCGACCATGGTCTTCAGATCGTAGCCGGCCTGCCGGAAGGCCCTCCAGATCTCGTCGGTGCAGGCGCCGCGGTCATCGGGAGGATAGCCGCCCTGGTAGTAGCCGCTGTCATAATGAGGATGGCGGCGGGCCTCCTGATGGGCTCCACGCACCATGGCCGTGTAGTCATCCACGCCGTCATGGTTGTAGTCTACAGGCGAGGTCAGAGGCGAATGGGCCGCGGTCTGCTCTGGAGAATATCCAGGAGGGCCGTGAGAAGCGGTCCTGGGGCCGTTTGCGGAGGAGTTTTGATTGTCTGAATGGCGAGCAGGCCCGACGCCCACCAGCCTGCCAGCCAGGGCCAAGGAGCCCGCCACAATCAATGCAAGCGCCAGCAGGACAGCCGCCCACCGCAGAACCACTGTCCGCCGCTGGCTGCGGCCGCCGCGGTTTCGCTCTGTAGACACAGCGGTCACCTCATCCGGTTGCGCAGGGGCCTGCCATCCATGAACCGATGAAGGTTATCCAGGCAGATTTCCCGAACCTTGTCCATGTTGGAGGGCAGGTAGGCTCCCCCGGCCACATGCGGGGTGAGCAGGCAGCGTGGTTGCCTCCAGAGCGGGTGGTCTTCAGGCAGGGGCTCCGGTTCGGTCACATCCAGACCTGCACCGAAAATGCCGTCCTTATCCAGGGCTTGGGCCAGAGCCATGCAGTCCACGGCATCTCCCCTGCCCGCGTTGATCAGCACGGCGGTGGACTTCATCAATGCAAGACGATGGTCATCGATGATGTGCCGGGTCTGCGGCGTTGAAGGCAGGGCCAGAGCCACTACATCCATCTCAGGCAGCAGGGCATCCAGATCATCAAAACCAGCCAGACGGTCGAACCCCTCCACCGGCTGGTCGGGATGGCGCCTGATACCGATGGTCCGAGCGCCTACGGCCTTGGCCAGACGAGCGAAGGAGGCTCCGATATCCCCTGTGCCTAAAACCAGGACCTGGCAGCCATGCGGCGAAAGGACGGCCCCGCGAGGTTCCCAACGTCCCAAACGCTGATTGTCCCGGTAGGCCGGCAGGTCCTTCATCAGAGCCCACATCATGGCGAACATGTGCTCGGAGACCGACTGCCCGTAAGCGCCTGAGGCGCTGGTCAACATGGCGTCCGGAGGCAGAACCCCCGGTTTCATGTAGGCATCCACACCCGCGCTGCTGGTCTGCAGCCAGACCAGGTTACGGCAGGCAACTACCTGCTCGGCCGGCGGATTACCCAAAATGATCGTGGCCTCCGATCGGAGGGATTCAGGGACATCGATGAGCCAATGCATGCTCTGCCGCATGTCCGTGTCGACAATGAACTCCTGGCGAACGCCTGGAGCCGCCTGGAGGAATTCCTGTCGTTCACTCTGGTCCAAGGGCAGGCAGTTGATGATGAGCTGGTCCCCAGGATGATTCTCGTTCCGCTTTTGAACCCGCACTTCGGCATCGTTTTTGCCGGTCATGGTCCGCCGCCTTTCCGTTGCTGCCGACCCCCTTGGTCGCCCCTTGTTCATCATGCTAGCGCACTTGCAAGCTCAGGAATGCCTCAAGACCATTCGAGGATAAAATCCATCAAATAGCTCACAATCCCTGCAATTCCGGGGCAACACACTGAGTTGCTCCATTCGCCAATCCCGGTGTACTATAAGCAAGGCTTCACCAAGCAAGGCAAGCACGGGGCTATGGCGCAGCTGGTAGCGCGTCTCCATGGCATGGAGAAGGTCGGGGGTTCGAATCCCCCTAGCTCCACAGATAGGATCCCGAGGTCACCTCGGGATCTTTTTATATTCGTTGGGCTTGCAAACGCCAGATCGGGG